>NZ_JBEXCV010000022.1:0-81623 GCF_040605455.1 Embleya sp. NPDC005575
CACCCGGGCCACATACCCACCCGGGCGGGGGGGGGGCCGCGCCCCACCACTCACGTGGTGGGGCCGCGCCCGAGGTTTTCATCGGTCTGCCGAGTCGTGTGGGTCAGCCGCCCTGGCCGGCGCTGCCGATGGGGCCGACGTTGATCGGGGAGCCGGCGCCGTCGATGACCGGCACGGTGGGGGTCCCGGGCCAGCGCAGGGTGATGGTCTTGGTCTCTCCGGGCGGGGTGACCTGGAGGCCCGTGACCGCGACGCCGTAGTCGCCGGTGGCGCCGCTGGGGTAGGTGACGCCGAAGGACACCGACGTGTCGCTCTTGAGGACGAACGCATCGGCCGGGGCGCCGACGCGCTTCGCGGACAGGGGCCCCTTGGCGGTCTGGAGGTCCACGCCCGCGAATCCGGACATCGTGCAGTTGTGGCCGATGTTCTTGAACGTCACCATGACGGTGAGTTCGTTGTCGCCGCCGATGGTGGCGTCCTGCGCGGTGGCCCTGAGGTCGTCGGTGCGGCACTTGCCGATCGAGCTGTTGTCGCCCGCGCCGCCGGCGCCTCCGGTGGTCGCGCTCTGTCCGCCGGAGTTCTTCCCGGCGGAGTCCTTCCCCGAGGAGACCTTCCCGGCGGGTTCGGTCCCGCCGCCGCCTCCGCTGCCTCCCGCGTTGCCGCCGGTGGTCGACGCCCCGGGCGGGGCGGCCGGCGGTGCGACGGACGAGGAACCCTGCGCGGCCCCCGCGTTCGAGTTCGAGTTCGAGTCCGTGCCCTGGCACGCCGTCGTCAACATCGCGCCGCCGAGGACGGCTGCGGAGACGAGGAGGGCGGTGCGACGGTTGCGGAACATGAACGACCCCTTGCTAGCTGGTGGTTGGAGCCGAAACACTCTCGGCCCCTCGGTGCCTGCCCCACCACTATGGCCAAGCCGCCGGCCCGGGCGATACCCGAGTCGTCGCACCACGACACCGCTGTCGCAGACCGGTGACATGGTCACGAGAAGGAACGAGAACCACCCCGACCCGCCCCGCCCGATACCCCGACAACACCGCGTTTTCCCTGGTCACAGCCATCACAGGGCGCCCCGAAGGAGAGTGTTACAACAGCCCTGCCGGCCGGCGACCCAACCGCCGTCCCCACCCACGGCTCGGTAACACACCGCCCCGCCACACGTGTTCCGCTCGACTGTCGGCCCGACCGGTGGCCGGGTCGACACGAGATCGCCGGGCATACCGGCAGTGCAACACCGTCCCTTGGCATCGCCCTGCGGTCCCACCGACGAACCCGGGTCAGGACGCGTTTGGTTCCACCGCGATCCACAAGGCCGCGTCCGCCGTGGTGGCGTCCTGCGACGGGCGAACCCGGAGGATCTCCGGCCCCGGGCGGGTTTGGTACGGGTTGGACGGGAACCACTGGGTGAAGATGTCGCGCCACAGGTATTGGAGTGCCTGCGGGTAGGGGCCGGAGTTCTCGAACACCGCCCAGGTGCCGGCCGGGACGGTCAACGTGTCGAGGTCCTCGGGTACGGGGACCCGAGTGCTCGTCACGACGGCGTGGTAGTAGTCGAGTTCGGTGCCCTCGGCGCGGCTGGGGTCGAGGTCGTCGGTGACCGCGACGATCCCGTCCGGGTCCTGGTCGGACAGGGCCTTGATGCGGTCGGTCGTCTCCCGGGCGATGCCCTGGACGAACTCGGCGATCGCCTGGTTCACGCCCTCGTGGACGAGTGGGACACGGGCCTTCTTGCCGACCACGTGGAACGCGTCCTTGCGCACGATTCGATATCGCATGCTGCTGCTTCCTTCGACGATGAGACGGAAGGACATCCGTGGCTGGGAGTACAGCGCCGCACCGGTCTGCCGAGCCTCGCCGGGACCCACGCCGTGCACGGCGCGAAACGCCCGGGCGAACGCCTCGCCCGAGGTGTAGCCGTAGCGCACCGCGATCTCCAACAGGGTTCGCTCGCCGGCGAGCACCTCGGCACCCGCCAGCGTGAGCCGCCTGCGTCGCACGTACTCCGAAAGCGGCATCCCGGCCAGCGCGGAGAACAGCCGGCGGAAGTGGTACTGCGACGTCGCCGCGATCCGGGCCGACTCGCCGATGTCGAGCTGTTCGTCGAGATGCGCCTCGATGTGATCCAGCGCCTGGTTCAACCGCTCCAGCACCACGGACTCCTTCCTTTGTTTGTGAGCACCACGTTAGGAAGGGGCACGCTTGTCGGACCCGACATTCTGTGCCCGACTCGGTCGGGTGGATCGGCGCCACCCAGGGTCACGTACGACCGGGGGCGGCATAACCGGTGCGGGCCGTGGGGAGTCGTTCGGGGGAGGCCGCCCGGTCTCGGACGAGTTCGATGAGGTGCGTGGGATGCGAAGGATCGTCTTCTCCATGTCGGTGTCCCTGGACGGCTTCATGGAGGGGCCGAACCGCGAGATCGGCTGGCACCTGGTCGACGACGAGCTGCATCGGCACTTCAATGAGTGGCTCGGCACGATGGGTGCGTTTCTCAGCGGGAGGGTCACCCATCAGCTCATGGCGGACTTCTGGCCGACGGCGGATGCGGATCCGGCGAGTACGCCGGTCATGGTCGAGTTCGCCGGGATCTGGCGGGACATGCCGAAGATCGTGTTCTCCCGGACCCTGGAGCGTGCGGACTGGAACACCACGATCAAGCGGGACGTGGTGGTCGAGGAGATCAGGGCGCTCCAGGCCGAGCCGGGTGGGGATCTCGTGCTCGGCGGCGCCGACCTGGCCGCGACGTTCAGGCGACTCGACCTGATCGACGAATACCGGGTCTACGTGCATCCGGTGCTGATCGGGCGCGGCAGGCCGATGTTCCGGCCGACGGATGGGACGACCGACCTGCGGCTCGTGGAGACCCGGGCCTTCGGGAACGGGGTCGTGCTTTTGCACTACGCGGCGCGGTGAGGGGTCCGGCCGGACGATCCGGGCCGGCTCGGACGGAGCGGGGGTTGCGGTTCAGCGAGGAACTCGGTGAGTGGTCGCTGTAGGACGTTGCCGAATACTCCTATCTCGTCCGCCATGGCGAGGCGTTGCCGGACGAGAGTGGGTTGACGGAGGGCGGCCGTCGGCAGGCCGTGCTGTTGGGCCGACGGCTTCGGCACGTCCCCTTCGCCGCCGTTCACCACGGTCCGTTGCCCCGAGCTCAGCAGACCGCACGTCTGATCGGCGAGCAACTGCGGAACGTCCCGCTGCACGTCTCGGAGCCTGCCGGTGACTTCGTGCCCTATGTGCCGAGCAGAGACGAGCTTCCAGTCGAATCGGCAGACTTCCAGCTCCGCTTCCTGGCGGGTCGTGGTCGGCCTTCACCTGCGCCGCGTGATACGGAGCCCTCCACCGTCCGCCCCCACGCCCCGGCAGCCGGGGCCGGTGATCACCGCGCGTCCCTCGCCTGTCTCGCATCCACCCTACGCACGCGCGGACCCTCCCCACCCGCGAATCGATCCGATCCATGCGCCCTGTCGTCGCATCCCCTTCCCACAGCCGAACTCGACAAGCCGATCGAGCTGAAGCCCCCGGTCGGATAGACCGGTTCCGGTCGACGGTTTCGGGACGGTGGGCGGCCGGGGAGTCGGGATGCTCGGCGTGCGTCGAAGGTCAGCTCAGTTGGGTGTAGCGGGTCAAGGCGGCGCGGAAGGCGCTCGGGTGTACGGCGAGCGGGTCGGTGTACGGGTTGCGCAGTTGCAGGACGAACAGGATGCCGAAGGCGACGATCGCGCCGACGAAGGCCAGTGCGACGACGTGCCGGCGATCCGTGGTCGGGCCGACCAGCGCCGGGAAGACGATCGCGAACACGCCGGCGACGATCATGGCGACCGGTAGCACGATCGGGGTGATCGCGCCCGGATCGGCGAGCCGTACGTGGCGTTTGACGTACAGGTCGGCCACGGCCGCCTCGGTGTCGACGGCCGTGTCGTGCGCCGTGGCGGAGACGGCGGCGACGCGGGCCGCGAGCAGGTCGAGTTGCCGCCACGCGAGCGGGGTGTCGTGCTTGTCCGCCATCGCCGGCCATTCCTTGTCGATCACCGTGCGGGTGTAGTCGCGCAGCCCGGTGCGGACCGCTTCGCGGTCCGGCGCCGGAAGCCTGCCGGCCGCCGCGTAGGTCTTGGTGAGCACGCGCGCCTCGTCGCTCGCGTGTTGGCGAACCGCGGACCGGAGTTCCCACGTCCCGACGATCTGAAAGCTCGTCAGCAATACGAAGGAGGACAGCACGGCTCCGCCGCAGAAGGACAGCAGTTGACCGTCGAATCCGCTCGCCTTGGTGCTCTCGCCGCGGCTGAGGAGGACGAGGGCTCCCGCCGCGATGCCGGCGCCGAGCAGGGCGCCGAGAGTCCAGGTGATCACGAGCGCACTCCTCTTCTGCCGGGATGGGGCAGCAGGGCCGCGAGCGCGGCGGGGAGGATCGACACGATCAGAGCCGGTCCGATCCCGTCCGCGAAGCCGGGGGATGACGGATCGTCGTCGTCGGGTGGCGCGGCGACGATACGCAACGGCCGTGGGGCGGGCGGCCGTTCGATTTCGGAAGGGGGCACGCTCGGAGGCTTGGGCAGCGAGTCCAAGACGACGGGCAGGTACGGGCGGGCAGGCACGGCCGGCGGCGGCCGGGTCGGGGGCGGCGCGACGGGGGCTCGTTCGGTCGCCTTGGTCACCGCCGGTGCGGGAGCCGGCGGGCGTGGCCGCGGTGGCGAGGGTGGCCGGGTGGCGGTGGGCGGCGGCGACCAGGTCGGGCATCCGCAGCCCGGACGCACGATCACCGCGACGTCGTCGCCGAGCCGGACGAAGGTCAGCACCCCGGGTTGGTACACCACATGCACCCGGCCGACGTCCACCTCCGTGCGTGGGCCGACGGGCGGGGTCGGTCCGGAACCGGTTTGCACGGTCACCGTGACGCGTTCGTCGGCGAAGGCGTCGGCGCAGCCGGCCACGGCCGGCAGGCCGACGCACGCCGCCACCAACAGACACCGCGCCGCGCACCGAACCGAACGCCGAGAGTTGCCCATGGCATCAGGGTGTCGACGCCGGGGCGACACGTTCGGACGAATGCCTCGAAACCCCTCTTTCGAGTGATCGACGGCGGGTGCGGTGTGCTGCGCGGGCGGAGGGGGTTGGGGGTGGGTCGGGGTTTTGGTGCTCGTCCACTTCGCGGCCGGGGTGGGTCCGTTCGCTGCGCGCCGGGTTGCTCGTCCGCTACGCGGTCGGGTGGGTTGGGGGTGGGTCGTCGGGGTGCGCAGCTCGGGGTGGTGGGGTCCCGGGCCGGTGGTATTCGAGCCGGGGTGCGGGGGGTGCGGGTACACGGATCGACGCGGGTGTCCCGCCTGTGGACAGCGGTCTGTTGCCCGACCACGGGAGCGCCCGGAGTCGTCCCCCCACGACGAAGGCGGCCCCGGCGAGTGGGCCGGGAGCCGCCTTCGGGTGGTGCCGTGGTGCCTGGTGTTGGGCTCAGCCCTTGTCGAGGACGTCGGCCGCGATCAGGTCCTCCAGGTAGCGGTCGTCCCACCAGTTGAGCTGGAGGGACTTGGCGCGGCGGAAGTACAGCTGTACGTCGCATTCCAGGGTGAAGCCCATGCCGCCGTGCACGTGCACCGCCAGGTCGGTGACCTCGCGGTAGGTGCGGGCTGCGAAGAGCTTGGCCATCGGGGCCAGGCGCGCGGTGTCGCGGCCCTTGTCCCGGGACCAGGCGGCCTCCCAGACCAGGGTCTCGGCGCCGTCCACGGCGGTCGAGGCGTCGGCCAGGTTGTGCGCGATCGCCTGGAAGGCGCCGAGCGGCTTGTCGAACTGCTTGCGGTGCTTGGCGTATTCGACGGTGATCTCCAGCGCGCGCTTGGCGCCGCCCACGGCCTGGGCCGCGAGCAGGATCAGGCCGTCGTGGAGCACATCCGACCAGATCGGCCAGCCGGCTCCGGCCGAGCCGACCAACTCGCCGCGCACGTCCGCCAGGTCGACCCGGTACTGGGTGTCCGAGGCGATCGTGGTCTGTTGGGTCAGGGTGACCCCGGCCGTCTTCGGGTCGACCAGGAACAGCGAGACGCCCTGGGCCGGGTCGCCCGGAGTGCCCGCGGTGCCGGTGCGGGCGAGCACGAGCAGCACGTCGGCCGCCGCCGCGTAGGCGACGTGCCGCTTGGTGCCGGACAGCAGGTATCCGTCACCGTCCGCGCGGGCGGCCAGCGCGACGCCCTTGCCGCCGAAGCCGCGGTCCGGCTCCAGCCACGCCACGCTCGCGATGGTGCTGCCGGCCGCGATGCCGGGCAGGTACTTCTGCCGCTGGTCGTCGGACCCGGCCGCGGCGAGTACGCCGCCGACCAGGACCGAGCTGACGAAGTGCGGAGTCGGCGCGAGCGAACGTCCGAACTCCTCGTAGACCACGGCCGCGTCGAGCGTGGTCATCTCCGACCCGCCCCACTTCTCGGGCAGCGTCAGGCCGGTCAGGCCGGACTCGCCGAGCTTCTTCCAGAAGTCCTTGGGGTACCCGACCGGGTCGTTCTCCAGCTCGCGAACGACACCGAGGTCGGCGTGCCGAGCCGTCAGGCCGCGCACGGTCTCCCGGAGGATGTCCTGTTCCTGGGTGAAATCGAGGTCCATCGCGCGTCTCCTCTAGGGCTTCCAGCGCTCGCCGCGCCGGTCCCACGGGTTGTCGTCGGGGGTGGTGGGCAACGCGATTCGCGCGGTGGCCGTGGTGCGGGCCGCACCGTCCACGGTCAGCGAGATCTCGGCGCGGACCCAGCCGCAACCGGCCTCGTCCACCGAGACGTCGTCCACCGTGCCGGTGAGCAGCATGTGGTCGCCCGGGAAGACCGGCTTGGTCATCCGGAACACCATCCGGCCGATCCGACCCTTGGGGCCGGTCCAGTCGTTGAGGTAGCGCTCGAACCAGGCGGCCTGGTTCGGGGTGTTCAGGAAGATGTCCTGCACGCCCTGGCGCTCGACCGCGAACTTGTAGTCGTGGTGCATCGGCCGCCAGTCACGGCTGGCCAGTGCGCCCAGGATGACCGTGGTCGCGGTGACGTCCACGCCGAACGTGGGCAGCGCGTCGCCCTTGGCCAGCTGATCGAGGATCAGGTCGCTCATCCGGTGGCCTCCCGCCGGTAGCCGTAGCCCGTGTAGGACTCGGTGCCCAACAGGGCGCCGTCCTGGTTGTGGTACTCGACGTCGATCACCCAGAAGCGGCCGATCCCGAGCTTGGTGCGCTTTTCCGCACTCACCGACCGGAGCACCTGACGCGACGTCACGATGTCGCCGAGGCGCACCGGTTCGTAGAACACGTTGGTGTTGTCGGTCATGATCGCCTCGGGCAGTTCGAAGCGGATCTTGAGGTCGAAGTGCACCTGGAGGGAGAGTTGCTCGCCCTCCGCGCCGGGTGCCCAGTAGTGCGGGCGGGCCCATGCGGACAGCAGGCTCAGCGGGGCGATCGGGCCGCCGGTCAGTTCCTCGGCGACCGCCTCGTCCCAGAACAGCGGGTTGCCGTTCTGCACCGACGCGCACGAGGTCCAGATGTAGCCGCGCTCGGCGGGGAAGTCACCCCGCTTCTCGTACTGGAACTTGCCGATGAGCGCGGCCACATCCTCGGGCAGCGCGGTGTCTTGTGCCGTCATGCGACCACTCCTGAAGCGCGAAGCTCGGCGATGCGGTGCGGGCCCAGCCCGGCCGCGGCGAGCAGCTCGTCGGTGTCGGTGATCCCGGATTCGCGGACCGGGTACGGGTCCGTGGGCGCCTGCTGGCCGGCCAGCACCGGGCCCACCTGGCGGAACTCGCCCTGGACCGGGTGCTCGGCGGTGGCGAAGGCGCCGCGGGCCAGGTACTGCGGGTCGGCCAGCAGTTCCGGTACGGACAGCACCGCCGACACGCAAGTGTCGGCGGGGGCCAGCTCGGCCACCCAGTCGTCCCGGTCACGGGTGGCGAAGGCCGCCGCCAGATCGGCCCGGATCGCGTCCTGCGCGTCGTCGTCGAGCTGACGCGGGGCCCACTTGTCCAGCCCGGTCAGCCGGCACAGGTTCGCCCAGAAGCGGCCCTCGATCGCGGCCACCGCCAGCCACTTGCCGTCCCGCGCGCGGTAGGTGTCGTAGCACGCGTAGCGGCCGGTCAGGATGCCGTGCCGGGGCTCCGGTTCGACGCCGGTGGCCAGGTATTCGTCCACGCCCAGCGCCATCAGCGCGAGCATGCCGTCGGCCACCGAGACATCGAGGCGAGCGCCCTCGCCGGTGCGCTGCCGGCGGAACAGCGCGCCCATGATCGCGATGACCGCGTGCATCCCGCCGCCCGCGCTGTCCGCCACGGTCGCGCCCGGGATCGGTGGACCGCCGTCCGCGCCGGGGCCGGACATGTGCAGGAAGCCGCCCACGCCCAGGTAGTTCAGGTCGTGTCCGGCCTGCTGGGCGTGCGGACCGTCCTGGCCGAAGCCGGACGTCGAGCAGTAGACGATTCGTGGGTTGCGCGCCGCGACCGCCTCCGGACCGATGCCCAGCCGGTCCACCACACCCGGGCGGAAGCTCTCGATCACCACGTCGGCGCCCTCGACCAGGGTCAGGAACGCCTCGCGGCCCTCGGGTGCCTTCATGTCGACCAGCACGCGCTTCATCCGCCGATGCGCGCTGTACGAGTAGTAGGGCGGCGCGATCTGCACGCCGCTCTTGGCCGGGACCGGGCCGACCTTGATCACCTCGGCCCCGTAGTCCGCCAACCAGCGCGAGGCGCGGGCGGCGGGGCCCACGCTCGCGAGGTCCAATACCGTGACGCCTTCCAGGAACTCTCCGAACATGACCGCGGCCCCGTCAGAAGTTCTTGGGAAGGCCGAGACCGCGGCGGGCGATGATGTTCTTCTGCACCTCGGAGGTGCCGCCGCCGATGGTGTCGAGCACGGTGTACCGGTAGGTCGAGTCGGCGCGACCGGTCATCGGCGCGTCCTCGGTGCCCACCCGCAGCTGGGTGCCCGGCGAGGCGATGTCCATCGACGCGTTCGCGAGCCGCTTGGACAACTCGGTGGCGTACAGCTTGTAGCCGGACGCCTCGACCGTGGGCGGTTTTCCGCCACCGGACGCGGCGGCCACCACGCGCAGTCCGAGCAGGCGGGCGACGGCGGCCTCGGTGACCAGCGTGGCGAGCTGCTTGCGCACGATCGGGTCCTCGCGCAGCGGCTCGTCGTCGCGGGTGGCCTCCTTGACGTACTCGGTGAGCACGTTCAGCCGCTGCTGGATGGGGGCGAACGAGAACATCGTGAAGCGTTCCAGGTCCAGTGCCTGGGAGATGTACTGGAAGCCCTTGTTCAGCTCGCCGACCACGTATTCGTCGGAGACCCAGACGTCGTCGAAGAAGACGTCGTTGGTGCGCTCGTCGCCCATCGTCCAGATGCCTCGGACGGTGATGCCCGGGTGGTCCATCGGCACCAGGAACAGCGTGATGCCGTGGTGCTTGGGCGCGTCGGGATCGGTGCGCGCGCCGACCCAGTACCACTCGGCGAAGTGCGCGGAGGTGGTCCAGGTCTTCTGGCCGTTGAGCCGCCAGCCCTCGCCGTCGCGGACCGCGCGCAGCTTCATCGAGGCGGCGTCGGAACCGGCTTCGGGCTCGCTGTAGCCGACCGCGAACTCGACCTCGTTGTTCAGGATTTTCGGCAGGAACTCGGCCTTGAGCTTGTCGCTGCCGTGCGCGAGCAGGGTCTTGCCGATGATGCCGACGCCCTTGCCGATCTGCGGTCCACCGCGGCCGGCCAGGGCCTCGTTGAGCAGGTATTCGTAGACCCCGTCGCCGTCCTGGCCACCCCATTCCTCGGGCCAGGTGATGCCGAGCCAGCCTTGGTCGGCCATCTTGCGCATGTATGCGCGGCGGGCGGGGGTGTCGACGACCTGGGCCATGTTCTCCCGGGTGACATCGAACACTTCAGGGTCGGGATTGGCGTCGAGAAACCGCTCGACCGTCTCGCTGAACGCGGTCTGGTCGGGGGAGAAGTCGAAGTCCACGGGTCGCCTTTCGGGGCGCGCCCATGCCGGCAGCCTCACCTGTGTACGTGCAGGTGAGGCAGCCGGCACAGAACCTGACGGTTAGTCAGATCAAAGTAACACCGGCCCGGGTTCATTTCGAGTGGCGGTCGGCAATAGATGTGTGGGCCCCGTCTCGCTCCCGCGTGCGCGCCGGGCGCGGTCCGGGCGCGACCGACGGACCGGTTCTGGACAAGTCCGGAAAAGTTACGGCGCGTCCGCGATCGACCACCTATCGTAGGTGGACATGAGCGGAAATGCTTGCCCGCAATGTGGTCGGGAACACCCATGGTGCGAGGTCGAGTGGTCGGCGTACGAGCCGGACGACGCGGACCATCCGGAGCCGGTCGACGGTGACGCCGAGGGGCCGCCGTATCGGGTCGGCGAACTGCTCCCCGACATCCTCGATTTCCTCGCCCGCGGCAGCCGCGGGCGGCCGGATCGGTCCGGTGCGTATGGGCCCGGTCGGGCCGATGCGCGCGAAAGCCCGGGTCGGTCCCTGCGGGGACTGATACCCGGGCCCAGGCGCCGGTATTGACGACGCGTCAGGCCACCGTGCGTGGCCCGATCGAGCCGCCGCATGAGGGTGATGTGTCGTCAGGATGCGCTCTGGCGCGCGGTGTTGGCGAGATGACGCGCCGTCATGCAGGTGAGTGGGTTGGCGCTGTTGTGCCGTCGGACCCGCGGTGTCGTCGGGCCCGGCGTGTCCTCGGGGCCCGCCGTGCTTCAGGCCGCCGTGCCGTCGGGCGCGCCGTGCCGTCAGGCGCGCTGCGAGCTGACCGAGACGACCTCACCGGTCATGTACGAGGAGTAGTCCGAGGCGAGGAAGACCATCACGTTCGCGACCTCCCAGGGCTCGGCGGCACGGCCGAACGCCTCGCGCGAGGACAGCTCTTCGAGCAGCTCCTCCGAGGACGCCTTGGCCAGGAACGCGTGCATCGCGATGCTCGGCGCGACCGCGTTGACCCGGACGCCGAACTCGGCTGCCTCCACGGCCGAGCAGCGGGTCAGCGCCATCACGCCGGCCTTGGCCGCGGCGTAGTGCGCCTGGCCCTTCTGCGCTCGCCAGCCCAGCACCGAGGCGTTGTTGACGATCACGCCCTTGCCGCGCGGCTGCATGTGCCGCAGCGCCGCCCGGGTGCAGCGGAAGGTGCCGTTCAGGGTCACGTTCATGACCAGGTCCCACTGCGCGTCGGTCATGTCGACGAGGTTGGCCTCGCCGCCGAGCCCGGCGTTGTTGATCAGCACGTCGATGCCGTCGAGTTCGCGCGCGGCCGTGTCGATCAGGTTCTGTACGTCCTCCTCGACCGTGACGTCGCACGGGACGGCGAGCGGCCGGGACCCGATCAGCTTGGCGAGTTCGTCGGCGGCCTCGCCGAGTCGGCGCTCGTGCTTGTCGCTGATCGCGATCACGGCGCCCTCCTCGGCGGCGCGCTTGGCCGCCGCGAAGCCGATCCCGGTGCCCGCGGCAGCGGTGATCAGCACGGTCTTGCCGGCCAGCAGGCCGTGGCCCTCGACGTAGGCGGGGGCGGGGGTGGGGCTCACTTGGCGTCTCCTCGCGGTTCACGGGGCATGCCGAGGACGCGCTCGGCGATGATGTTGCGCTGCACCTCGTTCGACCCGCCGTAGATGGTGTCGGACTTGGTGAACAGGAACAGGCGCTGTGCGGCGGACAGTTCGTACGGGGCCTCGGCCGCCAGGGTGGCCTCGACGCCGGCCACGTCCATCGCGAGCGTGCCCAGGCGCTGATGCCAGCCGGCCCACACCAGCTTGGCCACCGACGCCGCGCCGGGGTCGGGCGATCCGAGCGTGCGCAGCGCGTTGCAGCGCAGCACCTTCAGGTCGATCCAGCTCTGTAGCAGTCGATCGCGCAGTGCCGGGTCCTCGATCGAGCCGTTGGCCTTCGCCTCGGCGACCACTCGGTCCAACTCGATCTCGAAGCCGATCTGCTGGGCCAGCGTGGACACCCCGCGCTCGAACGCGAGCAGGCCCATCGCCACGCCCCAGCCCGCGCCGACCTCGCCGACCACGTGCTCGGCGCCGGCCCGGGCGTTGTCGAAGAACACTTCGTTGAACTCGCTGGTGCCGGTGAGCTGGACGATCGGGCGGACCTCGATGCCGGGCTGGTCCATCGGCGCGAGCAGGAAGGTGATGCCCTTGTGCCGCTGCGAGGCGGGGTCGGTGCGGGCCAGCACGAAGCACCAATTCGCCTCGTGTGCGAGCGAGGTCCACACTTTCTGGCCGGTGATCAGCCAGTCGCCGGACTCGGGGTCGACGGTCGCGGTGGTGCGCAAATTGGCCAGATCGGAGCCGGCGCCCGGCTCGGAGTAGCCCTGGCACCACAGTTCCTCGCCACGCGCGATGGCGGGCAGGAAGCGGGCCTTCTGCTCGTCGGTGCCGAACGCGAGTACGGTCGGGCCGAGCAGGTTCTCGCCCATGTGGTTGACCCGGCCGGGCGCCTGGGCACGGGCGTACTCCTCGCCGAAGATCACCTGTTGCATCAGGGACGCCTCGCGACCCCCGTACTTCCTGGGCCAGTCCAGGCCGATCCAGCCGCCCTCGCCCAGGCGCAGTTCCCAGGCCCGACGGATCTCGAAGTGCTCGTGCTCGCTGCCGGGACCGCCGGTACCGACGGCCGCGGCGAACTCACCGGAGAGGTTCTCCCGGAGCCACTCGCGGACCTCGGCCCGGAACTCCTCGTCCTCGGCGCTGTACCGGAAATCCACCGCGTGTCCAATCTCGTCTTCCGAGGGTCGGCGGCCACGCGCGCGGGGTCACGGTCACCGGACCCCGCGCGCGTGGTGCGTGCCGAGGGCTGGGTCAGTTGCCGGCGGCGGCAGCGGCCTCGGCGGCCTTCTTCTTGGCCGCGGCGGCCGCGTACTCCTTGAGCTGCGCGAGCACCGGCATCGGGTCCTGGCCGATCTGGGTGGGCAGCTTCTCGGCGATCTCCTCGGCCGTCCAGCGGTCGGCCGCGTACATCGTCTTGATCTCGTGCGGCTGGTCCCACAGCGCAATCTTGGGGCCGGCGGTCGTGTACACCTGACCGGTGATGTTCTTGGCGTGGTCGGAGAGCAGGAAGACCACCAGCTCGGCGACGTCCTCGGGGTCGCCGATCTCCTTGAGCGTCTGCGGGACGCCTTCGGACATCCGGGTCCGGGCCACCGGTGCGACGCAGTTGGCGTTGACGCCGTACTTGTTCAGGCCCAGCGCGGCGGAGCGCACGAACGAGACGATGCCGCCCTTGGCCGCGGCGTAGTTCGCCTGGGCGACCGAGCCGAGCGCGTACACGCCGGAGGTGAAGCCGACGATCGAGCCGAAGCCCTGGGTCTTCATCACCTTGGACGCGGCCTGCACGACGGTGAAGGTGCCCTTGAGGTGGGTCGCGATGACGCTGTCCCACTCGTCCTCGGTCATGTTGAACAACATGCGCTCGCGCAGGTTGCCCGCGACGGTGACGACGCCGTCGATCCGGCCCCACTTCTCGACGCCGGCGGTCACGATCCGGGCGCCGCCCTCCATCGTGGCCACGGAGTCGGCGACCGCGACGGCCTCGCCGCCGAGCGCCTCGATCTCCTTCACCACGGCGTCGGCGACCTCGCTGGTCGGCTCGCTGCCGTCCATCGCGACGCCGTAGTCGTTCACGACCACCTTGGCGCCGTGTGCGGCGGCGGCGAGGGCGACGGCGCGGCCGATGCCCCGGCCGGCGCCGGTGACCGCGATTACCTTGCCCGTGAGGAAGTCACCCATGTGTTGTCCGCTCCTTGTCGGTGGCCTCGTCGGTAGGCCCCGGAAATCGAGGGCCGAGGCCCAGGTCGGGTCGGTCGTGGCGCGCTCCGCGGTCGCTGCGGCCGGGGCCGCTTCGAACGCCTGCTTCGGCCGCCTGTGCGGGGGGACCCGCGCAGGCGTGCGCAGCCTCGCAGCCTTGCGGACGCAAGGTGCGCGGCCTGTGAGAACGCCCTCTCGACATTATCTGACGATCCGTTAGTTTTCCTGGGTAGAGTGCCGCAGCACACAGCACCATGCACAGTTCTTGACAGCACTTGACAGCGCGGTCGTCGGATTCCGAGAGTGCGCCTGTCGGTACTTCGTGCCCATCGGCACGTGTCACCACCGCCTGGAGGAGGCTCCCCTATGTCGCTGCCCCCCGAGTTCCATGAACTGGCCGCACGCGTGAACAACTGGGGCCGGTGGGGCCAGGACGACGAGATCGGGACGGTCAACCTGATCACGGCCGATGTGGTCAAGGCCGCGGCGGGCTGCGTGCGCACCGGAAAGCGCTTCTCGCTGGCCGTAGAGCTGCGCGAGGACGGCATCCAGAACGGGATGATCCCGGGCCGGGACAACCCCAAGCGCACCACGTTCCTGGTCAACCACGAGGTCTTCGGCCCCGGCACGGTGGCCACCAGCGACGACTCGGTGGTGATGGGCATTCAGGCGGGCACGCACTGGGACGGGCTGACCCACGCGACGTACGACGACCGGCTGTACAACGGCCACTCGGCCAAGGAGACGGTCACCGCGGAGGACGGCGCGCGCAAGCTGGGCATCCACAACGTGAAGACGCTGGTCTCGCGCGGGGTGCTGCTGGACGTGGCCCGGGCCAAGGGTGTGGACATCCTGCCGCCGGAGTACGCGGTGACCCCTGCGGACCTGGAAGTGGCCGAGGATTTCGGCAACGTGAAGGTGCGCGCGGGCGACATCGTGCTGGTGCGTACCGGGCAGATCCGGCAGTACTTCGCGGGCGAGAAGGACATGTACTTCTACGGCCCGGGCCTGTCGGTGCGCACGCCCGAGTGGTTCCACGCGCGCGACGTCGCGGCGGTGGCCAACGACACCGTGACGTTCGAGGTCTTCCCGCCGGAGATCGAGGACTGCTTCATGGCCGTGCACGCGCTGCACCTGGTGGAGATGGGCATGCTCCAGGGGCAGAACTGGAACCTGGAGGAGTTGTCCGAGGACTGCGCCGCGGACGGCGTGTACGAGTTCTTCCTGGAGGCATCGCCGGAGCCCTTCGTGGGCGGTGTCGGCACGCCGGTGAACCCGGTGGCGATCAAGTAGTCGCGGGTGGTCCGGGGCGGCGCGGATCGGGTCGGCATCCGGCCCGGGTCGGGCGCGGCCCTCGAACACGCGTGGATCGGACGGCGTGCGGGCCCCGGACAGGATCGCCCTGCCCCGGGCCCGCGTGCGCTCCGGGCACCGCGACGAGGCCCGGAACGATGACGGTCCCACTTCGTCGAGGAAACCCGGGGCACTTCCCGGGCGCCTCGTCGTCCCCTCGCGAACGACCGCCACACTCAGGGTGATCAGTGTCGGACGAGGCGTCAACACCCTTCGGACATCGATTTCGTCGCCGGGATCACGATTCGTCCGCACATGGGCTGCCGCGGCACATCGGCCACTTGCGCCCCACCGAACTCGGGTAGCGCGGGTGTCGCGCCACCACCCGCGGAGGTCGGCATCTCCGCGGGCCGCCGCGCTTCGGACGCCAGACCATATACTTGAATATATGGATGATCCTCGCGCGAAGGGAGAATCCTCATGAGCCACACACGCTGGAAACTCACCCGGGACTGGAGGCTTGTGGCCGGCGAAACCGAATCGCCCGAGGTCCAGGCCATGCGCGTGGAGATCCGCATGGCTTCGGTTCTCGGCCAAGCGGTCCATGACCGGCGTACCGAACTGGGCATCTCGCAGAGCGAGCTCGGCAAGCGGGCGGATATGACGCAGCCGCAGATCTCCAAGCTCGAACTCGGCGGCACGGTGCCGACCCTCCCGCTGCTCGCCCGCCTGGCGAAGGCGCTCGACGCATCGTTGAACATCGCCCTGGACGGGGACACATCGACCGTCGTCTTCACGCCGCACACCGCTTGAGGCGGATGAACCGAAGTTCCGAAACGGCCCGAGCCGGCAGGCTGTTCCTTCGGCGTGTGGGGTGATGGGGGACTGAATGTTCGGGACACGATCTCTCGCGGAATGCGTGATCGAGAATCCGGCGGTACCGAGCGCGGTGCTGCTTCGGGTGCTCCTGAGCGCCGAGGACGAACAACTGCGGCGGGCCTTTCGCGCCGCGCCGGGCCTGCCCCGGGACGTGGTGGAGGTGATGCTCGTGCACCCGGATCAGGGTGTGCGGGCCGCGGTCGCCGCGAATCCGTACATCGATGCCGAGCAACGGGGCCGGCTGGTTCACGATCGGAGCAGGGCGGTGCTCGCCAATCTCTTCGGATACCGGACGCACCCCGACGGCGAGCCGAGACCGCTGCCGGACGCCGCCTACGCGGCGTTCTTCGCCGGTCGGCAATGGGCGAACGTCGCGCGGCAGGACCAACCCTGGGATGAACTGCGGCTGTTGGAGGAGATGAGTCGGTGCGAAAGCATGCCGCATCGGTTGCGACAGGCTCTCGCCCGGCATCCCCAGCCGGGGCTGCGCCGGTTCGCGGCCCGGTTCGTGGGCGGCCTGTCGGCCGAGGATCGGGCCGCGCTGGCGAGCGACCCGGACCCGGACGTGCGCGCGGAGGCTCGGCAGGTGGCCGAGGACGACGCGGAGATCCACACCGGCATCGATATCGATTGGAATCCCGAGAACTGGGGCCACAGTTGGGTCTTCAATAGCCGGCTCGTGGAACGGGAGGCGATGGAGCGGGTGGTTCGAGGGAACGACTGCCCGGCCCACTACCGCAGCGCGCTGGCCGGGAACCCGCACCTGCCGCCGGACCTGGTGGCCGTGCTGGCTCGGGACGGGGATCCGGACGTCCGGGACATGGTCTCGCTTCGGCCCGAGCTGACCGAGGAGGAGCGCGCCGCGATCGACTATCGGGTGCCGGAGTTGACCGACCTCGACGAGGTCGCGTGGTATCCGTACCTGGCCCGATCCCAATCGCCCGTCGACTACGCGCGCTCCGCGCACCCGGTGCGGCGGCGGCAGGCGGCCTGCGCTCCCGGGCTGCCGCAGGACCTGCGGGATGCGCTGCTGGGCGATCCGGACCCGGGCGTACGGGTTTTGACGTGCCGTCACCAGCCCGGCGTGCCGGCCGAGGATCTGTTGCGTGCGTACCGGGAGTTCCGAGGCCGCCATCGGTGGCGACTGACCTGTCGGCCCGGCTTCCCCACGCGCGGGCTCGCCCGCTTCGCGGACGACCCGGACCCGGCCATGCGCGAGCTTGTCGTGCTCGACCCGCAGGCGCCGGCCGCAGTGGTGGTCGGGTTGCTCGCCGACCCGGAGCGATGCGTACGCACCACACTCGCGCAACATCCGGCGGTGCCGGTCGAACGCCTGCTCACGATGCTGGACGATCCCGAACTCGCGCCGTACGCGGCCCGCAACCCGTCCCTCCCGATCGAGGCGATGCACCGAATCCTGGACGCGACGGGCGTCCCGGGCCGGGGGTGACGGGCGATGTCGGGGATCGATGGGCTGGTTGCGGGTGTGCTCGGGAATCCGGCGGTACCGGGGGAGGTTTTGTTACGGGCGTTGACGGGCGAGTTGGGGCGGGTGGCCTGCAACGGGCTTGCCGAGGCGACGGCCTTGCCGCAGGACGTGATCGAGGTGATGGTCGGGCACCCCGATCGCCGGGTGCGGATGGCGTTGGGCGGTAATCCGCATGTGGATCCGGTGCAGCGGTCGCGGTTGGTCGCCGATCCGGACCGGGTGGTGGCTGCGCGTACGGTCGACGGGAAACGCCATCCGGACGGGGATCCGCGTCCGCTGCCGGATGACGGCTACGCGCGGTTTCTTTCGCATGCGATGTCGGCGGAGAGCGCTTTTGGCGATCAGATGTTGACCCGCGACGAGGTGCTGCAGTTGCTCTTGTCCTCCGGCGACACGCCGCAGCACATATACCGATCGTTTGTTACCCGGCCGGAGGCTGAACTGCGGTTGACGGCCTGCCAATGGTGGGAGAACCTCCCCTTTGCCGATCGGGTGGCTCTGACGCTCGACCCGGTGCGCAGGGTCCGTGGACGGGCCAGAAGGAAAGCGATCGAGGTACGCCGATGCCTGACCGACATCGACTGGACACCGACCAACCGAGGCAGTGAGTCGGCCATTTACAACCGCCTGCTCACGCGCGCCGACGCCGAGCGGATCATTTGGGGCGAAGCCCCGCCGCATTACCGGTACTACGCCGCCGGGAATCCACATCTCCCGGCCGATCTGGTGGCCGTTCTGGCGCGCGATCTTGATCCGCGCGTGCGCTATCGGGTGTCGATCCGACCGGAATTGACGGAGGATCAGCGGGCGGCGATCGACTACGAGGTGCCGGCGGTGGAGGACCTGGACGACGCGATTCGGTACTCGCCACGTCCCCCCGCGGGTACGCCGGACGAGTGGGCGCGCTCGGCGCATCCCGGGCTGCGACGGATCGCGGCGGGCTCGGTCGGGCTTTCGGCGGAGTCGCGCGATGCCCTGGCGGTTGATTCCGACCTCGGGGTGCGGGTGCTGACCTGTCGTCACCAGGCGGGTGTCGCGCCGGAGTTGCTGTTGAGGGCGTATCGGGACTTCCGTGGTCGGCATCGGAGTCGGCTGACCTGGCGTCCCGGCTTTCCGACGCACGGGCTCGCGCGGTTCGCGGACGACCCGGATTCCGGCATGCGCGAGCTTGTGCTGCGCGATCCGGACGCGCCGGTGGATGTGGTGGTCGGGTTGCTCGCGGATCCGGAGCGGCGTGTGCGGGCCGCGCTCGCTCGGCATCCGGCGGTGCCGGTGGATCGGTTGCTTGTACTGCTGGACGATGCCGAACTCGGGCCGGATGCGGCGCTTAATCCGGCGCTTCCGGTCGAGGCCATGCATCGGATCCTGGATGCCGCCGGGGTGCCGCGCGGGGCGTGAAGTCGCCCCGGTGGCACGGGTGGTGAACCGTCCGTCGATGCGACACGTGTGTGATCGACGGGCGGCTCAGAGGTGGTTTCGGGGGGTGACGAGAGGACTGTCACAACCGGCTGACTGCTCATCAGTTCCGGGCTAGAGTGCCGCGCGGGTACGCGTGCGCGCTTGAGCTCCGGAGCCGGTCCGGCCGGTAAGCCGTCGAGCGCCCCGGCTCGTCAGCCCATTTTCCGATGGAGGAGGAACCGGTGAAGGGCGTTCTTTTCGATGGCAAGGAAGCCTCGGTCGTCGACGACCTCGAGGTGCGTGCACCCGGGGCCAACGAGGTCCTGGTCAAGATCGGCGCGGCCGGTCTGTGCCACAGCGACATCTCGGTGATCAACGGCACCATTCCCTTCCCGCCCCCGGTCGTCCTCGGGCACGAGGGCGCCGGTGTCGTGGAGGCCGTCGGCGAGCTGGTGACGCACGTGAAGCCCGGTGACCACGTGGCCCTGTCCACGCTGGCCTCGTGCGGGGCGTGCCGCGAGTGCGACCGCGGCCGGCCGACCATGTGTGCCAAGAGCTTCGGCCAGCTCAACCAGCCGTTCACGCGCGGCGGCAAGCCGGTCTACAACTTCGCGGGTCTGTCGGTATTCGCCGAGCAGATCGTGGTCAAGGGCGTCCAGGCGGTCAAGATCCCCAAGGACATCCCGCTCGCGTCCGCCGCGCTGATCGGGTGCGGTGTGCTGACCGGCGTGGGTGCGGTGCTGAACCGGGCAAAGGTACAACCCGGTGACACCGTCGCGGTGATCGGCACCGGCGGCATCGGCCTCAACGTGATCCAGGGCGCGAAGCTCGCGGGCGCGGTGCGGATCGTGGCCGTGGACGCGAACCCGGCGAAGGAGGAGGTGGCGCGGGAGTTCGGCGCGACCGACTTCGTCGACGCGCGTGCGGTCGAGGACTCGGTCAAGGCGGTCCAGGCCCTGGTGCCGGGCGGTGTGGACCACGCGTTCGAGTGCGTCGGGCACGTCGCGGTGATCCGCAACGCGATCGACATGCTCGGGCGGGCCGGTCAGGCGATCATCCTGGGCGTCGCGCCGTCGGACGCCGAGGCGTCCTTCCACGTGTCCTCGATGTTCCTGGACAAGTCGATCATGGGCTGCCGCTACGGGTCGTCGCGCCCGCAGTACGACATCGCGCGCTACGCCGACCTGTACAAGACCGGCGGCCTCAAGCTCGACGAACTGGTCACCCGGACCTACGCCCTGGACGACTTCCACCACGCGGTCGAGGACGCCGAGGCGGGCAAGATCGCGCGAGGCGTCTTCGTCTTCTGACGCAGTATTCGTTGGATCATCTTCCGGTCGAAGCGCGCTCCTCACGCCGAGGGGCGCGCTTTGGCGTACGGAGTCCGTACCTCT
Source organism: Embleya sp. NPDC005575 (assembly GCF_040605455.1). Classification (NCBI taxonomy): domain Bacteria; kingdom Bacillati; phylum Actinomycetota; class Actinomycetes; order Kitasatosporales; family Streptomycetaceae; genus Embleya; species Embleya sp. NPDC005575. The sequence continues at coordinate 20,187 of NZ_JBEXCV010000022.1, forward strand.
CCCGATCGGATCTTGTTGCCCTCTGCAATCGACGGGATACAATCGGCTCTTCGCACTGACCGGGGGATGTGTGATGGCAGAACGGTTTTCGGTGGATTTCGGGTGGCTGGACGCGTTGATAGCCGCGTTCGACGGCTCGACCCGTGCCACGGACGCGGCGCTCGACGCGCTGCACGAGACCGGCCCGATCCGGACCGGGCACAAGGATCTCGACAAGGCATGCGACCACTTCAATGGGAAGTGGGAGAAACGGGTCAAGGATTTCCGGGGCGACATCGCCAAATTCCGAGCCGTGGTGGAGAACTCCAAGTCCATGTACGGCGTGACCGAGCAACATGTGGCCACCTCCATGGCTCGGTTCACGAGCGGCGCCCCCGCACCGGGTCAGCCGGCCGCCGCATCGCCGGGGGGTGTCGAATCCTCGCTGCGCGCCGTTCTGGACCCCACCGGCTCGGCCACGCCGTCGGGTGCCTCGCCCACGGCTCCCGCGCCGAGCCGGATCGGTGAGGTGCTCGGATGAGCTCCGCATCGAAGGAGTTCCCCGGACTGCGCTTCGATCCGGCTCCGGGATTGGTGCCGGCACTCGGTGCGCTGGCTGAGAAGGTACGTCAAGCGGCGACGCAACTGGGCAACGTGCGAGCAGAGTTGGAGACCACTCTGCGTGATGCCGGGGCCTGGACCGGTTTGGCCGGCGGTTTGTGCCACGACGCCGTTCAGCACATCTATCCGGACGTCTGGACCATGCACGACGCCCTGTCCGGGGTCGAGCACACACTCGGCGAATGGTCGTACCTCCTGACGGAGTACCAGCGCTCCCGGACGAGTCTGGAGGCCCAGGCCGTCGCGGCCCGGGCGCGGCTGAAGCAGGCGAAGGCCGATCCCGATGCGGACATCGGGTTCACCGACATCGTCGCTCGATCGGGCCGGGAGCGGGAAGACCTCTTCAAGCGCCATGACATCGCAAAGCAGGCGGTGAACCAGGCCGAGGAGGAACTCGACCGGATCATCGGGGCCGCCGAGGCCCTGAAGAAGCAACACGACGAATCCGCAGGGACGTTCGCCAAGCAGATCCGCGGCTTCGCCGACCATCTTCCGGACGCGGATACGATGACCCCGGCGGGGTCGAAGCTCATCCCGCCGTACTTCACGAAGCCGCCGGCCAGCGCCGAAGACCTGGGTCCCAAGCGCGAGTTCGACGTGAGCGATCCCACCGCGAAGGACCAGGCAACGCGCTTGGCCGCCATGGCGATGGTGGCAGGCCAGGACGCGTACTTCGACAATGATCGCGCGGCGAGCTACATGAAGAATTGGCTCGAGGGGAACGGGCAGGATGTCCAGTTCGATGCAAGTGAATTCGTGAACGCCAACCCCGCTTTCCAGCAGACGATCAATGAAACCTTGAGGGCCAACGGGGCGGCAGGGAATTTTGATACCGGCTGGAAGAGCGGTACGGTGGCGAATGACATGCAGAACGGCAAAGTGCCGCGCGAGCTGCAGGATTTCTATTACACGATGAACGGCTATCAATATCGGATAGTCGGGTCGGATATCACGATGGTCGATGGTCAACCGGTCGGGCAGGTCCGAGTCGACATCTACAAGCGATACAACTGGGGTAATCCCGAGGGTGGCGGGCACAGAAACGACATCGAAGGCGTCCCGCAGAACGACTTGGCTCGTCTCAATGAGACCGGGTTGGCCCACGATTTCGACATCGTGGGCAGTACGACGTTCTACGCCGCTCCGGCCCCGACTCCGTGAACTCCCCCGGCGCCACGAGTGTGGCCACGGCAGGCGTTCGCAGGCTTCTCTTCCTGGTGCTCGCCTTCCTGGTCGGCATGCTGGTCCTCGGCGGGGTGACGCTCGGGGCCGTGTATCTCTATGTTCGGCATCCTTGGTCGCCCTCTCATCATGATTCCCGTGCTTATCCCGGGAGTAGCGATATATCCCTGAAGGAATCTCTGAAGCTGACCGGCGCCACCCTGCCGGCCGATGCGGGCAATGTTCGCTACTATGTCAAGGGAAACATGATGGGAACGCTTCTGCAGCTTTCCTATCAGGTTCCGTGTAATTCTGTTCCGGCCATCATGTCAGCCGCGAAACTCACGGTTCCGATTGCCGTGGACAGCATCGACAACAAGGTCCGCAGATTCGCCGAGAGCCATGGCTGGCGACCGGAGGCGGGTGCTACGACCGCCGTTGGCGATACGCGAGTATGGAACACCACGGCCATGGTGCAGACGCTGGGCTCCGGAAAGTGTTCCGTGTATGTCGACGCCTTCAATTGAGGCCGCCCACGGGCCGCTTCCGGGCTGCGGCAAGACGGGTCGAGGCAGCCCTGCGGCGGATGACGCTGCGGGTCGCAGGTGTGGACGGCGCGTGGCTCTGGAGCGAGGGCTGCCCGCGGACATCCCGGTCGTGGACGGCGAGCGCGTGCTCGTACTGGACCCGCCGACGTACGAAAGGACCTGGAACGCGGGCCGCTTCCACCCGCACATCACCGGCGAACTCACCCTCGAAGCGGTCCTGAACCGCGCCGAGACCGAGGCGTACCTGGCCAAGGCCGCACCGCCGCGGATGTGGCCGGACGGCGACTAGCCGGCAGCCTCGCGGGCTGGTGCGCTCATCGGTCGGCAGTTCGGCCAGGCATCACCAGATGGGGCGGAGGGGTGGCACCGAGGCACCTGCGAGACCGCGGATCATCCCGGCGAGTTCGGCACGCGGCACCTCGCGGCCGGCCGCGTGCAGCTGCTCGGTCAGCTGGGCCTCCAGCTGGTGCAGGATGCGCCCGGCCACCGCGAGGTGCTCCAGGGCCTTGTCGGTCAGCACGATCAGCTTGCGCCGTCCGCCCTCGGGGTGTGGCGTCCGCCGGACGTAGCCACGCTTCTCCAGGTCGTCGACGATCTGGCCGGCCGCTTGCTTGGTCACGCCCAGATGCTCGGCCAGCTCGCTGCTGGTCGAGCCCGGTCCGTACAGCGCCTGGAAAACGAGCCCGTGTATCGGGCGCAGGTCGGAGTAGCCGGCGCTGTCCAGGCGGCTCACGAACTCGGAGAGGACCAGCTGGAAGGCCATCCCGAGCAGGAAGGTCAGCTCTGCGCGTTCGAGCGGGTCTTCGATCTCCATCGATCCATGTTGACACACCTATCCAAAGCAGCTTTACTCACGATGAGTAAAGCTGGTTTACACTGGAGGAATCATGTACGTCGTCGGTGAGACCGAGGAGCGCACCACCAGGACCGCCGCGGCTGCGATGTTCGCGCTTGCCGGGCCGAGCCAGGGCAGTGCGGAGGTGAGCACCTGGCGGGTGGAGATCGGCGCCGACATCTCCACCCCTGTGCACATCATCGACCGGGAGCAGGTCTGGATGCCGCTGTCCGGCGCATTCGAGGTCACGGTCGACGGCAGAAGCGAGAAGGTCGAGGCCGGCCGGGCGGTGATCGTCCCGGCGGGCGTCGTTCGCCGACTCAAAGCGACCGGTGGTCCGGCCGAGGCACTGGTCTGCATGGTGGTCGGCGGGAAGGCCATGATGCCCGGCAGCGACGCGAAGATCCCTCTCCCCTGGGCTGAGTGATCCGTTGCCCCGGAGCGGCTCGCGGCACGACCGGACGCACCCCGAGGCTTGTTGGGTCGTGTCTCAGGAACTCGTGGTCGCTCGGTCGGACTCGCTGCGCAGGACGCAGAATTCGTTGCCTTCGGGATCGGCGAGGATTGCCCAGCCCGAGCCATCGGGATTGCGGTGATCGGCGACAAAGGTGGCACCGAGGCCCAGCAGCCGTTCCACCTCCAGGTCGCGCGAGGTCTCAGGGCGCAAGCACAGATGGATCCGGTTCTTGATCGTCTTGGCCTCGGGCACCTGGTTGAAGTACAGCACCGGGCCGTCCGGCAGCAGCACCTGAGTTTCCCGGTCACCCGGTCTGTCCTCCGGATGCAGCGGACGGCCTGTCACACTGCTCCAGAACCGAGCCAGCTCGTAGGCATCCGCACAGTCGATCGCCACGTTCTGCAATACCGAGACCATGCGCGTGAGCCTTCCCGATCTCGACGCCGAACGCCACGGGGTTGCGCCATTCTTCGCGTACATGGCTCGGGCTCCCGTCGGCACTTTCGCTACACGCCGGAGGCCGTTTCCTTCGGATCGGCTGACCGCCGGATGGCGTGCGGTGGTGCGTGTTCGGCCCACGAGCGGACGTGGGACGCCTCACGGCGCGATCCGGCAAGCTCCGACGGCCCTAGAGCAAGTGGTCGGCTTTGCCGGCTTTGATGTCGCGAATGAGGGTGTGGAGAGCGTCCATGGTGTCGGTGAGGTAGTGGTCTTCCCGGCCATTGACGGCGATGTAGGCGTTTCCGTCCGTGTCAGTGCCGAGGCGGAAACAGTTTCCGGAGTCCTGGCAGAAGGGGTCTTCCCAGGTGATGTCAGGCACGTGCGCTCCTAGAGCTGCTGCATGATCGACCGGATCAGATCGCGTGTCCGAGATTCGCTGAGTGCGATCCGCTCCATCTGGTCGAGTTGGAGGCTGAACTTGCGAAGCTGTGTGCTCGTGTGTAGGAACTCGGCGACGCTGGTGCGATCCAGCTGGACCGTGTCCAGGCTCGGCACCTCGCCATAGGCGTACAGGAAGGACTGACCGGAGCCGGGGAACGCTCCTGCGGAGAACGGAATGGCCCGGACGGTGATGTTGCGCTTGTCCGCCAAGTGCAGGAGGTGCGCGAGTTGTTCGCGCAGAACGGTGCGACCGCCAACCTCGATGCGGAGCGCGGCCTCATGGATCGTGGCCATGTATGTAGGGCCACCCGGCCGGTCGAGTGCGCGTGGATTCGGCGTCAGGCGCGAATCCGGCCCGGAGCGGTGGTGATCGAGTTGCTTCGGGTGTGGTGAGGATTGGTCGTAGCGGACTTGTACGGGCGACTTCGACGGTGGTTCGGTCGAGAATGATGAACTCGTGGGCGGTTTTGATCAATTCCGTGGTGGGTGGGAAATCGTGGGTTATCCGCGTAACCCGTCAGTCCCGCTTTCAGTTGATCGGATAGGTTCCGCGCGTCCCGGCGGCACCTCTAAACTCGCTCCGCTGCGGCCCCAGGTCCCACGGACCGCGGTCAGGTACCCGATCGGCGCCTCGGGCCACGCGCGGGGTGTCCGCTGGAGAGGAGCCCTACCGCCCCATGCCGACTCCGCACGTCGACCCGCACGATCGTCCTCCCGAGCCCGAATCCGAGTCCGACCTCGCGTCCAAGAGCAGGGATGCCTCCGTCCCGGCCCCGCGCGCTCCGTACGTCGACGACCGCACCGGATATCTGGAAATGGAACAGGATCCGAGGTTCGGGGGACTCAAGAAGCGCCAGCGATCCTTCATCTTCCCGGTCACCGCCGCATTCCTCGCGTGGTTCCTGCTGTACGTGGTGCTGTCCGCCTACGCGCGCGACTTCATGGCCAAGGAAGTGATGAACCACATCAACGTCGCGCTGGTGTTCGGGCTCCTCCAGTTCGTCTCGACGTTCGTGATCGCCTGGGCCTATTCACGATTCGCGCGCACCCGACTCGACCGCGTCGCCACCGAACTGCGAGAGGAACTCGAAGCGTGAACCTTTCTCTCGAACTCGCCGCGAAGTCCAGCAATCGAGGCTGGACCTTCGCGATGTTCGCCGTGCTGGTCGTGGTGACCCTCGGCATCACCTTCTGGGCCGGTCGCAAGAACCGGACGGCGTCGGACTTCTACGCCGGTGGCCGTTCGTTCTCGGCCCTCCAGAACGGCATGGCGATCGGCGGCGACTACATGTCGGCCGCGTCCTTCCTCGGCATCGCCGGCATTCTGGCGCTGTCCGGCTACGACGGTTTCCTGTACTCCATCGGCTTCCTGGTCGCCTGGCTGGTGGCCCTGTTGTTGGTCGCCGAACCGATGCGCAACTCCGGCCGGTTCACCATGGCCGACGTACTCGCGAATCGCATGCGCGAACGCCCGGTACGGATGGCCGCGAGCGTGTCCACGATCGTCGTGTCGATCTTCTACCTGCTGGCCCAGATGGTCGGCGCGGCCTCGGTCGTCTCGCTCCTGCTCGACGTCAAGAGCGACACCGCGCAGATCTCGGTCATTGCCGCGGTGGGCGCGTTGATGATCGTGTACGTCACCGTCGGCGGCATGAAGGGCACCTCCTGGGTGCAGATCGTCAAGGCCGGACTGTTGATGGTCGGCGCGTTCGTGATGTGCGTGTGGGTGTTGGCGAAGTTCCACTTCAACATCGCCGACCTGCTCGGCACCGCGGCGAGCAAGTCCGGTTCGGGCGAGTCGTTCCTCCAGCCGGGGCTCAAGTACGGTGCCACGGACGGCTGGTCGAAGATCGACCTGATCTCGCTCGGACTCGCGCTGGTGCTGGGTACGGCCGGCCTCCCGCACATCCTGGTGCGCTTCTACACCGTGCCCAACGCCCGCGTCGCGCGCAGGTCGGTCACCTGGGCGATCGGCATCATCGGGGTGTTCTACCTGATGACGCTGATCCTCGGCTTCGGCGCGGCCGCGCTGATCGGCAGCAAGGAGATCAAGAAGGCCGACCCGACCGGCAACACGGCCGCGACCCGGCTCGCCGAACACCTGGGCGGCGGCGCGGGCACCACCGGTGGGGCGCTGATGCTCGCCTTCATCGCTGCGGTGGCCTTCGCGACCATCCTGGCCGTGGTGGCGGGCCTGACGCTGGCCTCGTCCTCGTCGTTCGCGCACGACCTGTACGCGAACGTGTTCCGCAAGGGCCGAACCACGGACGCCGAGGAAGTCAAGGTCGCCCGGATCGCGGCGCTGGTGATCGGCACGGCGGCGATCGTCCTGTCGGTGTTCGCCCGCGAGTTGAACGTGGCGTTCCTGGTCGCGCTCGCGTTCGCGATCGCTGCCTCGGCCAACCTGCCGGCCATCGTGTTCTCGCTGTTCTGGAAGAACTTCAACACGCGCGGTGCGGTGTTCGGCATCTACGGCGGCCTGGTCACCTCGGTCCTGGTGGTCGCGCTGTCGCCGATCTGCTGGGGCGGGGCCACCGACACCAAGCCGGCGATCAAGCAGCTCAGCGCCAAGCAGGCCGACGACTGCAACGTGTCGAAGGACCGCAAGGACGTGGGCAATGCGACGGCGTTGTTCAGCTGTACGACGCCGGCACCCATTCCGCTGGAGAACCCGGGGATCATCTCGATCCCGGTCGGCTTCGCGTGTGCCGCGATCGGCGCGATGTCCGCACGGCGTCGCCGAACCGACGACGACGATCGCAAGTTCGCCGAGTTGGAGGTCAGGGCACTGACCGGCGCCGGCGCGCACTGAGCGGACGCGGCAGGCACCGATCCGGACCCGGCCTCGGCCCGGGTCCGGATCGGCGTCACGCGTTGGCGCTGGGGTGGCCGAACCGGCCCTTGTAGAACAGCAACGGAGCACACTCCACCCGCGGCGCGTCCAGGGCCTGGACCCGGCCGATCACTATCTCGTGGTCGCCGCCGTCGACCACGCTCTCCAGTGTGCAGTCGATCCAGGCGAGTACGTCGTCCAGCTTCGGCGAACCGGTCGGCGCCGGGCTGTGTGCGACGCCGGCGAACTTGTCCGCGCCGCTGACCGCGAAGCCCCGGCAGAGCTGTTCCTGGTCCTCGGCGAGCACGTTCACGCAGAACCGGCCGCCCGGCCGGATCCGCGGCCACGTGGTGGACGTCTTCGCCACGAAGAAGGTCACCAGCGGCGGGTCCAGCGAGAGCGACGCGAACGACTGGCAGGCGAAACCCACCGGGGTGTCGCCGTCGAGCGCGGTGATCACCGTGACGCCGCTGGCGAAGTGACCGAGGACGTGCCGGAACGTGGCGGCCTCGACGATGCCTTCACCCTCCGGCAGGGCGATGGCCGCGGGATCCGCGGGCTTCGTGCTCGCTGCGTCGATCTGGCCCATGGTGGACTTCCTCGCAGGTGTCTTGGGGCGTCGGGTCTGTGACGCTACGTCACCCGATTTCCTTGCGTCAATCAAAGGAGAGGGGGTCCTTCGTCACATCTGACGACTCGTCAGTTGCCTTGTGGTGCAAGGCACATCCGCCCGTCGGCGGGCCGTGGCGGTGGTTCGTCGGCGTCCGCGGGAGGGGCCTTGGCTACCAGCCGTAGTACTCCGGCTTGCGGCGTTCCATGAGGGAGGCCACTCCTTCGTTGGCGTCGCGGGAGGTCATGTTGAGTTCAACGATTTGCGCCTCCTCGTCGAAGGCCGCCACCCGGTCGCTCTCCAGCGAACGGTTCACGAGTTGCTTGGTGAACGCGTACGCCCGGGTCGGCCCGGCCGCCAGCCGCTCGGCCCACTCCCTGGCCACGGCCTCCAGCTCGTCGGGGGCGACCACCTTGTTCACGACGCCGATCCGCAGTGCCTCGGCGGCGGGCAGGTCGTCGCCGAAGAACATCAGCTCCTTGGCCTTCTGCGGGCCGACCAGGCGCGGCAGCAGGTACGCACTGCCGCCGTCCGGCACCAGGCCGCGACGGGTGAAGATCTGGATGAAGCGGGCGCTGTCGGCGGCGATCACCAGGTCGCACGCGAGCGCGAGGCTCATCCCGTAGCCGGCGGTGGTGCCGTTGACCGCCGCGATCACCGGCTTCTCGCAGTCCAGGACGGCGTTGGTCAGGCGCTGTACGCCGGTCTTCATCATCCGGGTGGCGTAGCCGGTGGGCCGGGTCGGAGGCTTGGGCGCGGCGTCGTCGTCCGGCGTCTCGGCGGCTGCGGCAAGCAGCGACTTGGTGCCGGGGGAGCTGCGGAGATCCATGCCGGTACAGAAGTGCTTTTGGCCCGCGGCCGTGAGGACGACTGCGCGGACCGATTCGGTGGCGGATGCCTCGGTGAGGAGCTCGATGAGGAGTTCGCGTTGAGCCCAGGTGATGGCATTGCTGGCTTGCGGGCGGTTCAGAGTGAGCCAGAGCACGCCGTTTTCGATGCGGTGGAGCAGTTCCTGCTCGGTGTTGATGGTCATGTGTGTCGGCTCCTTGCTGGGGTTGGTTGGCTCAAGCGCCGGCCGGGCTGAAGGGTTTCGTCCGATGTGGGCGTTGGTCGACTCGGGTTGGCCTCAAACACCGGCCGGGCTGTCAATAGCCCGGCCGGCGCTTGAGGCCAACCCGGCCGGAGGCCGGCCCTACCGCGCCACCGCCAACGCGTCCAGTGCGACCGTGCCGCCGCCGCGGGGCATCACCATCAGCGGGTTGATGTCCAACTCGGCGAGTTCGTCGCCCAGTTCGAGCGCCATGCGCTGCACCCGCATGACCACGTCGACGAGTGCGTCCAGGTCGGCGGGCGGTTGGCCGCGCATGCCTTGGAGGCACTTGAGGCCGCGGAGTTCGCCGAGCATGCGCTTGACCTCGTAGGCACCGAACGGCGGCACCCCGATCGCGATGTCGTCGAAGACCTCGACGAAGATGCCGCCCAGACCGACCGAGACGGTCGGTCCGAACAGGTCGTCGTGCGAGATGCCGACCACCATCTCGACGCCGCGATCGACCTGCTGGCACACCAAGACGCCTTCGAGTCGACCCGCGCCCGCCTCCTTGGCCGCGTCGGTGATCTCGCGGTACGCGTCCCGCACCTGGCTCGCCGAGCGCAGGCCCAGCTTGACCAGGCCCAGGTCGCTCTTGTGCGGCAGTTGCGGGCCACACGCCTTCATCACCACGGGATAGCCGATCAGCCCGGCCGCGCGCACCGCGGCGGCGGCCGAGGTGACCAGTTGCTCGCGCGGCACCCGGATCCCGTACGTGCGCAGCAGCTGCTTCGCCGAGTGCTCGGACAGCGGCTTGCCCGAGGACAGCAGCCGCTTGGCCTTCGCCGCGGCCGCCGACGCGGTGCGCGGGACGTCCTCGAACGGCGACGAGTACTGGGTGCGGAAGCGGTGGTAGTCGAAGTACGCCCGCAACGCCCGCACGCAGTTGCCGAAGGTGCGGAAGACCACCACCTTGTTCGACTTGAGCAGGATCTCGCGGTAGGCGCTCTCGTCGCCCACCGGCGAGCCCCAGACCACGCAGACCACCTTGTCGCTCGCCTCTGCGGCGTCCACCAGGTCCTGCGCGAGGCGGTCGCTCATCGGCGGGAACGCGCCGGTGATCGGACACACCAGCACGCCGATCGCGGGGTCGGCCAGGATCGCGTCGATGATCTTGCGGCCACGCTCGTCGCCGGCCGGGTGGCCGCCGTTGTCCACGGGGTTGGACACGGTCAGATACGGCGGTATCCACGCGTGCAGCCTCTCCTGCGTGGACCGGTCCAGCTGAGGCACCGTCAGGCCCTCGGCGGCGGCGAGGTCGGCCATGTGCGCGCCGGTGCCACCGGAGATCGAGTACACGCAGACCCCCTGCGCGAGCGGGGTCCTGGTGCGCGCGAACAGCTGGGACGTGTCGATCAGTTCGTCGAGGCCGTCGACCCGGGTGACCCCGTACTGGCGGAACACCGCCGACGCGGTGCGGTCGCCGCCGGTCAGCTTGCCGGTGTGCGACTGGGCCATCCGTGCGCCGGTCTCGGTCCGCCCGACCTTGACCACGACCACCGGTACGCCCTGCCGCGCCGCGTGGTCGGCCGCCAGCGCGAAGGTGCGGCCGTCCTTGAACCCCTCGACGTACGCGGCGATCACGCCGACCTCCTCCTGATCGGAGAAGTGTCGTACGAAGTCCGCGATTTCCAGGTCCGCCTCGTTGCCGACCGGGGCCCAGTGGGACACCCGGATGCCGATCTCCTGGGCGGCGAAGACCGGGCGACCCTGGTGCCCGCTCTGGGTGATCAGCGCGATCGAGGGGCCTTCGAGGTCGGTGCGGAACTCCTCGAACGCGTTGAGGTTGGTGTTCGGCCCGAGCAGGCGCAGCGAGCCGCCCGACGTGAGCTGGGCCAGCCGGGCCTGGGCCGCGGCTCCGGCGGCCCCCGCCTCGGCGAAGCCGGCCGCGAACACGACCGCGAAACTCACGCCGGCGCCCGCGAGTTGCTCCAGTACCTCGGCCGGATCGCCGACCAGGACGACGGCGAGGTCGACCGGCTCGGGCACGGCCGAGATGTCCGCGAAGCACGGTCGGCCGGCGATGCGCTCGTGCTTGGGGTTGACCGGGAACAACCGCGCGCCCACCCGATCGGCCCACGCGATCAGTTGCGCGGTGATGCGGGCGCCGGGTCGGCCCTCGGTGTCCGAGGCGCCGATCACGGCGACCGTGCGAGGTCGGAAGAAGCGGTCCAGGTCGGCGGGGCGGAGCGCGAGTGGTCGGCCGGTCACGTCGAGTTCGGCCGACGGATCCGCGTTCACGGTGACGCTGGTTCGAGTGTGCCCCGGGAAGTGGTGTCCTCTGCTGTCGTGAAGCATCATCGCGCCCGTCCCTTTTTCGATCTTTCGTCGCCGCCAGATCCGATCGACACTGGAATCGAGCTGACGGTTAGTCAGTTAGCTTGCTGATGGGACGTCAGGGCTGTCCACTGTCTCACCGGCCCGGTCCCGACGCATCTGTCCGATCACCTGGACATTTGCTGACTTGGTCAAACATGTTGCGGATATCGGCTGGTCATCGCGCGGTTACTAAACGTCCCCGAAAGACTTCTCGCGTTCGGTCAAGGATCTGCGGTCCACTTTGTCCATCCCTGTGAGCGGCAGCTCCGGAACGATCCGGATCGCTTCGGGGAGCTTGTGTGCGGACAGCCGCGAGGCCGCGAACTCGCGCAATGCGGCGAGTGACGGCTCGGATGCTGCACGTGACACCACGATCGCGACGCCGATCTCGCCCATCACCCGACTGGGTCGAGGGACCACCGCCACCGAGGCCACGTCGGGATGGTCGAGCAGCACCGCTTCCACCTCCTGCGGATACACGTTGTATCCGCCGCGGATGTACATCTCCGTCATCCGCCCGGTGATCCGCAGGCAGCCGGTCTCGTCGATCCGGCCGAGGTCGCCGGTGTGCAGCCGACCGTCGCCGTCGAGGGCGGCGCCGGCTTCGGGGTCGCGCCAGTAGCCCGCCATCACGGCGGGCGAGCGCAGGCAGATCTGCCCCTCTTCGCCGACCGGCAGGACGGTGCCGGTCCGCGGGTGGCGGATCTCCAGTTCGGTGCCCGGTCGGGGACGGCCGACCGTGTGCAGCGCCTCCGAGTCGGGGGCGTCGAACGCGGTGAGCGTGCCCAACCCCCCGGACTCGGTGGACGAGTAGCGAATCGAGTAGCCCGCCCCGAATCGGGTCCGGGCCTCGTGCACGAGCGGGGCGGGGGACGGCCCGCCGCCGACGATCAGTCCGCGTACGTGGGTGAGGTCGTAGCGGTCGAACTCGGGTCGGCCGAGCAGGAGGGAGACCTGCGCGGCCACACCGCCGAGGTAGGGGATCCTCTCGCGGGCGACCAGGCGCAGTGCGTCCTGGGCCCGCCAGCGGCCGAGCAGGTGCAGGGTCGCGCCCATCTTGAGGTAGCCGGCCAGCTTGGTCATGAAGCCGACGTGCGGCAGGCCGGTGGCGATCAGTTGCGGACCGCCCTCGCCCCAGCGACCGCCGGTGTCCATCGCGGTGATCGCGGTGATCTGCCGAGACGTGAACAGGGCGCCCTTGGGGGTGCCCGTGGTGCCCGAGGTGAACACGACCGTCTCGGGCAGGTCCGGGTCCCGGTCTCCGGTCACCGGTGGCGCGGGCGGGATCTCGTCGCGCCGAAGTTCGGCCCAGACGTCGTGCGCGCCGGCGGCCGGAACGCAGCGGATGTGTTCGGGGCCGGTTGGGATGCCCTCTGCCAGGTCCTCGGTGGCCAGCACCAGGTCCGGCGCGGCCCGGTCCAGGATCGCGGCGCGCTCGGTGGGGGTGTAGCGCGGTCCCACGCCGGTGGTGATCGCGCCGAGCCGGGCCAACGCGGTGTAGGCGACCACATACTCGAGCCCGGACGGGAGCACGAGTGCGACCAGGTGGCCGGGCCGGACACCGCGCCGGGCCAGCCCGGCGGCGACCTGATCGGTCACCGCGTCCAGCCCGCCGTAGGTGAACCCGCTTCCGCCGTGCACGAGGGCCCGGCGCTCGGGAAAGCGTCGGGCGGCCTCACGAAGCACCTGGGCGAGAACGGTCACAACGGGTCCCTTCGGCCTGCGCGCGAAGTATCGGCGTGGGGGTGGTGTATGCCACACAACACGACACGCCCGGGGTAAGGCGACGTTTCGGAGGTGTGACGAAAGCAATGTTCCAAGGGTATGACGGTGTGTCAGATACTGGTGCTCGCGGGCTGCCGGATCGTCAATGGGGCCGACCGGAACTCGGGTCGGGCAACCGTCCCGACCCGCACGACATGAGTGCCAAGGAGTTGCGGTACGTGGACGTCGAGTTCAGCGATGAGCAGCAGGAGATCCGCAGAGCACTCCGGGACGTGTTCGACAAGCACAGCGACTCGCCCGCCGTCCGGGCGGTGATGGCGACCGAGACGGGCTACGACGCCACGGTGTGGCGGCGCGTGTGCGAACAGACCGGGCTGGCCGGTCTCGCGATTCCGGAGGAGTACGGCGGGGTCGGTTTCGGCTTCACCGAGTTGGTCGTGGCCCTGGAGGAGATGGGCCGGTCGCTTTTCCCCTCACCGTTCCTGGCGTCGTCGGTGCTGACGGCGTACGCGCTCGTGCACGCGGGCGACGAGGGTGCGCGGGCCGATTACCTGCCGGGCATCGCGGCGGGCGGCACGCTCGGCGCGCTCGCGCTGGCCGAGCCGGGGCGTCGGGACGTGCGCGCGGTGGAGACGACCGCGCGGGCCGACGGCGACGGGTGGCGCCTGGACGGCGTCAAGACGCACGTGATCGACGGCTTGATCGCGGATCTGATCGTGGTGGCGGCACGGGTCAATGGCGACCTCGCGTTGTTCACCGTGGACAAGGATGCCGCCGGGCTGACCCGGACGGCGCTGCCGACCCTGGACCAGACCCGCAAGCAGGCCCGGCTGACCTTCGCGGACACCCCCGCCAGGCTGCTGGGCACCCCCGGCGCGGACGCGGCCCTGGAGCGGGTCCTGGCGCTCGCCGAGATCGCGGTGGCCGCGGAGGCGGTCGGCGGTGCGGCGCGCTGCCTGGAGGCGACCGTCGAGTACACCAAGGGGCGGGTGCAGTTCGGCCGGCCGATCGGCTCGTTCCAGGCGATCAAGCACCGCTGCGCGGACCTGTATGTCGAGGTCGAGACGGCCCGTTCGGCGCTGTACTACGCGGCGTGGGCGGCCACGGAGGCGGAGGCGGCGGGACTTGCGACGCCCGGCGAACTGGCGGTGATGGCACCGCTGGCGATGACGACGGCGACCGCCGCGTACCGCCATGTCGCCGAGGAGATGATCCAACTGCACGGCGGCGTCGGCTTCACCTGGGAGTACGACTGCCATCTGTATCTGAAGCGGGCCATCACGTCCGCGCACCTGTTCGGTGACCGGGGTGCGCAGCGCGAGCGCATCGCGGAGTTGGCCGGGATCTAGAAAGGCGTGTCCTCGAACGCCGGACGGGCTCGATGTCGGCCGTCCGGCGTCCGGGGCAGGGTGGTGCTAACGCGTCGGGGGCTTCTTCCCCGTGACACCCATGAAGACCAGCGTGGACAGCGCCGGACGGACGTCCTTCATCTTGATGTTCCAGGATTCGAAGCCCTTCTGGTGCCCGGCCACCGCCGCCAGCATCGCGACGAGGGTGCCCGCCATGGCGTTCGGCTGCACCTCGTCGCCGACCTTGCCCTTGGCCTGCATGTTCTCGATGGCCTCGGTGAGCGAGCCGGTGACCGCCGTCAGAATCTTCTGACGCACCTTGTAGAAGCGCTTGTCGCCCTCGGCCGAGGCCAGGTCGACGACGCGAAGGATCGGCTCGTAGTCCCGCCAGAATTCGAGGAAGCCGTCGGCCAGGGCCTCGGCGGCGGCGAAGCCGCCCTTGCCGGCCCAGTTCTGGTCCTCGGCGAGAGTCTTCAGACGCTGGCCGTCCTTGGCCATGTCGTTCGCGATTTCGAGGATCGCACTCTCGACGTCCTGAAAGTACTGGTAGAAGGTGGCGGGAGAGGTGCCTGCCATACGGGCGACGTCGATGACCTTGACGTCCCGGTACGGAGACGTGTCGAGCATCTCGCGGAGGCAGTCGAGCAGCTTTTGCCGCGTCGCCTGTCCGCGTCGCCCGGCGACGCGGCCGTCGACGGTGCGAACTTGTCCTGTCATGCCGTCAGTTTACGGGCGCATGATCGGTCTCGCTGTCCGCCGCACGGAGGAAAGCGGGCATTTCCCCGCCACCGTGCATGAGCAGTTCCGCTCCGCTGACGTACCGTGACATCGGCGACGCGAGGAACAGGCACACGTCCGCGACGTCCGAGGGGTCCGCCATCCGACCGAGCGGAATCGTGTCCGCCACACGCTGCACGCCCGCCTCGTCCCCGTAGTGCAGGTGCGCCTGTTCGGTCCGGACCAGGCCCACGATCACGGAGTTGAGCCGGATCTTCGGTGCCCATTCGACGGCCAGCGAGCGAGTGAGCGAGTTCATTCCGGCCTTGGCCGCGCCGTAGGCCGCGGTGCCCGGCGAGGGGCGCACGCCGCTCACGCTGGAGATGTTCACGATCACCCCGCCGGTTTCTTGACGGTGCATCAAGCGGTGGGCGGCCTGCGCGAAATACAGCGGGCCGAGCAGGTTCAGTTCGATGATCGCCTTGGAGAACCGCGGCGACGCGGTGGCCGCGTCGGTCTGCGGCGCGCCGCCCGCGTTGTTCACCAGCACATCCAGCCGGCCGAAGCGTTCCTCGACGAACTCCACGGCGGCGAAGGCCGTGTCGGGGTCGCGCACGTCCGCGGGGGTGTACAGCGCGGTGCGTGCGCCGGCCGTGGGCAGCGTCTCCGGCTCGCGGCGTGAACACACCACCACGTCGGCGCCGGCCGCCAGAAAACGCTCGCTGATGCCCCGTCCGATGCCCTTGCCGCCACCGGTGACGAGTACGACGCGTCCGCTCATGTCGAGCGGGTTGGGCAAGGACGTCATGGCCTGCTCCTGACGGGCTGCGGTGTCGTGGGCGCCACGCTCGCTTCGTCTGGCGTGGGTCGCTCGGGGTCAACTATGGTGGCAGAAATCTGACGATCAGTCAGATCGGGTGGTGATGTGCCTCTCACGACCGGACGGCCGCGTCGGCCGCACCCGCCGGTACATGGGACGTCGCCGGCCGATCCGACGCACGCGGCCGAATGGATCTGGTTGCCATGGCTATCCGTTACGAGGTGCGTGAGGGCATCGCCGAGGTGGTGCTGGACGCACCCCCCGTCAACGCGCTCACCGTCGCCGGTTGGTTCGAGCTCGCGGACCGACTCCGCGACGCGAGCCGCGACCCGCAGGTCCGGGCCGTGGTGCTCCGGGCCGAGGGTCGCGGCTTCAACGCCGGCGTGGACATCAAGGAGATGTCGAATACCGAGGGCTTCGACGCGCTGGTCGCGGCCAACAAGGGCTGCTTCGACGCGTTCGCCGCGGTGTACGACTGCGAGGTGCCGGTCATCGCCGCGGTGCACGGGTTCTGCGTCGGCGGCGGGATCGGTCTGGTCGGCAACGCGGACATCATCGTCGCGTCGCACGACGCGTTCTTCGGCCTGCCCGAGGTGGACCGCGGCGCGCTCGGCGCGGCCACCCACCTGGCCCGGCTGGTTCCGCAACACCGGATGCGACAGATGGTCTACACGTCGGAGAACGCCCCCGCGGCCGAACTCCACGCGTACGGCTCGATCTACAAGCTGGTGGACCGGGACAAGCTGGTCGAGACCGCGTTCGAGGTGGCTCGCGCCATCGCCGCGAAGAGCCCGACCGTCATCCGCGCCGCGAAGGCGTCGCTGAACGGCATCGACCCGGTCGACGTCAAGCGCTCGTACCGCTACGAGCAGGGCTTCACGTTCGAACTGAACCTGACCGGCGTGTCGGACGAACTGCGCGACGCCTTCACCGAGGGCCGCGAAGCGGACACCTCCAAGTGAGCGCCACCGCCTCCCTGCCGGGGGTCCGGGGGTTGCCCCCGGGCGAGCACAGTACCGAGGGCCGCGAAGCGGGCACCCTCAAGTGATGCGGACACCTCGAAGCAGAGACGGAGCAACCATCCATGGCTGACAAGCGCATGACGCCCGATCAGGTCGTCGCACAGCTCTCCGACGGGATGACCGTCGGCATCGGCGGGTGGGGTTCGCGGCGCAAGCCGATGGCCCTGGTCCGGGCCATCCTGCGATCCGACCTCAAGGATCTGACGGTCGTCTCCTACGGCGGCCCCGACGTCGGGCTGCTGGCCCGGGCCGGCAAGGCGAGCAAACTCGTCTACGCGTTCGTGTCGCTCGACTCGATCCCGCTGGAGCCCAACTTCCGCCACGTCCGGGAGAACGGCCTGGTCGAGGCGGTGGAGTACGACGAGGGCATGTTCCTCACCGGCCTGCGCGCCGCCGCCCAGCGGCTGCCGTTCCTGCCCACCCGCGCGGGTCTGGGCTCGGACATCCTCAAGGTCTCGCCGCACCTGAAGACGATCGAATCGCCGTACGGTGACGAGACGTTGGTCGCGATGCCGGCCCTGAACCTGGACGTCGCGCTGATCCACGCGAATGTCGCCGACGAGCGCGGCAATGCCGCGCTGACCGGCCCGGACCAGTTCATGGACGACCTGTTCTGCCTCGCGGCCGAGAAGGCGTACGTCTCGGCCGAGCGCATCGTGCCGAGCGAGGAACTGCTCAAGGCGGCCGGTTGCGTGCACACGCTGACCGTGCACCGGTACATGACGCACGGCGTGGTCGAGGCGCCGAACGGCGCGCACTTCACCGAGTGCCCGCCGGAGTACGGCCGGGACGAGGCGTTCCAGAAGGCGTATGTCACCGCTGCCGCCGACCCCGAGGCATGGGCCGCGTTCGAGCAGCGATTCCTCAAGGTCGAGAGCGAAGCGGCATACCAGGCCGCCGTCGAGGAGTTCAAGAAGGAGACGGCCAAGTGACCGAGACCCTGACCGAGGCCACCCGGGCCGACGTGTGCGTCGCCGCCGTCGCGGACTGCTTCCGCGGCGACGGCGAGATCATCGGCAGCCCCATGGGTGCCGTGCCCACGATCGGCGCCCGGCTGGCCCGTGCGACGTTCGAGCCGGACCTGATGCTCTCCAACGGGGAGTCGTATTTCTTCGAGGGCGACGCCCGACTGGGCGCCCGACCCGACGAGTTCGCCGTGGTCGGCTGGATTCCCTACCGCCAGGTGCTGGACGTGCTCGCCTCGGGTCGGCGGCACGTGATGATGGGCCCGGTGCAGATCGACGCACACGGCAACGCCAACATCTCCGCGATCGGCGACTGGGCCAAACCCAAGCGCCAGGTGCTGGGCTCGCGCGGCGGGCCGGGCAACACGATCAACCACACCACCAGCTACTGGATCCCCAAGCACTCGGCGCGCGTGCTCACGCCGAAGGTGGACATGGTCTCCTGCGTCGGGTACGACCGGGCCGCCGCGGTGGGCTCGGCCGGACGCTTCCACGAGGTCCGACGGGTCGTCACCAACCTGTGTGTGCTCGACTTCGAGACCGAGGCGAAGGTCATGCGGCTGCGCTCGCTGCACCCGGGCGTCACCGTCGAGGAGGTCGTCGAGGCGACCGGCTTCGAGCTGGTGATCCCGGCCGACGTGCCGACCTCGCGGGTGCCCTCGGGCGAGGAACTGCGGATCATCCGGGACGTCCTGGACCCGCGCGGGATGCGGCTGCGCGAGGTGCCCGCGTGACCGGCGCCGAGGGCGGGTTGCACCCGGCGCTGCGCAACGGGTTCACCGAGAAGTTCGGCGTCGACTACCCGATCGTGCAGACCGGCATGGGCTACGTGTCCTACCCCAGGCTGGTCGCGGCCACCGCCGAGGCCGGCGGTCTGGGCATCCTGGCCTCGGCCACGATGACCTACGACGAACTGGTCGCGGCGATCGCGGCGGTGAAGAAGAGCACCACCAAGGCGTTCGCGGTCAACCTGCGCGCGGACGCACCGGACGCGGCCGAGCGGATCGACCTGATGGGCCGCGAGGGCATCGGGGTCGCCTCGTTCGCACAGGCGCCGAAGAAGGACCTGATCAAGCGCGCGCACGACCTGGGCATGCTGGTGGTGCCATCGATCGGCGCCAAGCGGCACGCGCAGAAGGTCGCCGAGTGGGGCGTCGATGGTGTGATCGTGCAGGGCGGCGAGGGCGGCGGGCACACCGGCTCGATCCCGACCACGCTGCTGCTGCCGCAGGTGACCGACGTACTGCGCGGCAGCGACGTCACGGTGATCGCGGCCGGCGGCTTCTTCGACGGGCGCGGTCTGGTCGCCGCGCTGGCGTACGGCGCGGACGCGATCGCGATGGGCACCCGCTTCCTGCTCACCTCGGACAGCCCGGTGGGCAACGCGGTCAAGGACGTCTATCTCGCCACGGATGTCAACGGCACGGTCGTGTCCAAGGAGGTCGACGGCGTCCCGCACCGGGTGCTGGCCACCGACTTCGTCAAGAGGCTCGAACAGCGCTCCGTGGTCGCCCGCTATCCGCGCTCGATCGCCAACGCGCTGAGGTTCCAAAAGCTCAGCGGGACCAAGCTCACCGACATGGTCCGCGAGGGCTTGGCGATGAAGAAGTCGCAGGGGCTGAGCTGGCCGCAGGTGCTGATGGCGGCGAACACCCCGATGTTGCTCAAGGCCGCGATGGTGGACGGGCGTCCGGACCTGGGTGTGATGGCCTCGGGCCAGGTGGTCGGCGTGATCGAGGACCTGCCCTCGTGCGCCGAGCTGATCACCCGGATCACCGAGCAGGCCAGTGGGATCCTCCACGACCTGGAGTCCGCCCGGGTCTGACCGCTCCGCGCCTTACCCGAACGCCGGCATCGCCCCTTCCGGGCGGTGCCGGCGCCGCGTCCGCGCCGGGTCCCCGCTGCGTCCGCACGCACCCGAGGGGTGGGGCTGGACCCACCCCTGATCGGGGGTTCGACGCAGTGTTCCGCGACCGTCGCGCCGACAGACTCGAACTGTCAGCGGGACACAGTGGATCACGAGGGGACCTGACGATGACCAAGCAGCCGGCGACTGTTCGCGTCGCACGATGGAGCGCCACCCACCCGTGGCGGGCGATCACCATGTGGATCGCCTTCGTCGCCATCTGCCTGGTCGTCGGGGGCATGGTGGGCACCGAGAAGACCACCGCGGCGGACATGGGCACCGGCCAGTCCGGCCGGGCCGACGAGATCTCCCGGCAGTACGGCCTCGACGGCGCGGCGAGCGAGAACGTACTGATCACCGCCAAGAACGGCACGCTGGACCGGGCCGCGGCGGACAAGGTCGCCGCCGAGGTCACCACGAAGCTGCGGGCGCTGCCCGAGGTGGCCGACGTGGCCGCGCCGGTCCCGGCCGGCAACGGCCGCGCGCTGCTGGTCCCGCTCACCATGAAGGGATCCGCCGACAAGGCCCAGGACCACATCGACCCGTTGCTGAAGGCGACGGCGAGTGTGCAGAAGGCGCACCCCGAGCTGCGGGTCGAGGAGATCGGCGACGCGTCGATCGGCAAGGGCATCCAGGACCAGATCGGCAAGGACCTCGGTCGGGCCGAACTGTTCAGCCTGCCGGTCACGTTGATCATCCTGATGGTCGCGTTCGGCGCGATGATCGCGGCCGCGGTGCCGGTGCTGCTGGCCATCTCGGCGGTCGGCGCCTCGATCGGCCTGTACGGCCTCGCCTCCGCCGTCTTCCCGGACTCGGGCACCGTCTCCAGCGTGATCACCATGATGGGCATGGCGGTCGGCGTCGACTACTCGCTCTTCTACGTCAAGCGTGAGCGCGAGGAGCGGGCCAAGGGCCGCGGCCGGATCGACGCGATCGAGATCGCCGCCGCCACCTCCGGGCACGCCGTGGTGGTCTCCGCGATTGCGGTGGCCGTCTCGATGGCCGGCATGTACATCGCCGACGACGCGGTCTTCTCCAGCCTGGCCACCGGCGGCATCATCGTGGTCGCGGTCGCCATGATCGGCTCGCTCACCGTGCTGCCCGCGCTGCTGGCCAAGCTGGGCAACCGGATCGACCGGCCGCGAATCCCGATCCTGTGGCGGCTGACCGCCCGCGAGGACCGCGAGCCGCGCGTGTGGAAGGCGCTGCTGCGTCCCGCGCTGAACCACCCCGCGATCACCCTCGCGGTCTCGGTGCTCGCCCTGGGCGCGCTGGCCCTGCCGGCCTTCGGGATGAAACTGCAGAACACCTCCAGCGACGACTTCCCGCGCTCGATGTCCACGATGCAGACCTACGACCGGATGACCGACGCCTACCCGAGCAAGCACAACCCGTACAACCTGCTCGCGCTGGCTCCGCTCGGCAAGGAGAAGGAGACCCGCGCCGCGCTGGACAAGGCGGTCGCGCAGACCCGCGACAACCCGCTGTTCGCCCAGGACCCGGTCGAGGTGCTGGTCTCGAAGGACGGGCGCGCGTTCAAGGCGGACGTCATCACCCCGCACATCTCCAGCTCCGAGGAAGCCAAGACCGCGCTGAAGCAACTGCGCGAGAGCGTGCTGCCGAACACCGTCGGCAAGGTGGCGGGCGCGGAGTTCGCGGTCTCCGGTGAGACGGCCGAGAACAAGGACTTCGCCGACCATGTGCAGGACAAGCTGCCGCTGGTGATCGGCTTCGTGCTGCTGCTGACCTTCGTGATGATGTCGGTGACCTTCCGCTCGGTGGTCGTCGCGCTCACCGCGATCGCGATCAACCTGCTCTCCGCGCTGGCCTCCTTCGGCTTCCTGGTCGTGGTCTTCCAGCACACCTGGGCCGAGGGGATCCTGGACTTCAACTCCAGCGGCGCGATCATCTCCTGGCTGCCACTGTTCCTGTTCGTGGTCCTGTTCGGCCTCTCGATGGACTACCACGTCTTCGTGGTCAGCCGGATCCGCGAGGCGGCCATGCAGGGGATGTCCACCAAGGCCGCGGTCGAGAAGGGCATCACCGGCTCGGCCGGCGTGATCACCAGCGCGGCGCTCGTGATGGTCTCGGTGTTCGTGGTCTTCGGCACGCTGAGCATGCTGGACATGAAGCAGATGGGCATCGGCCTGGCCGCCGCGGTCCTGATCGACGCGATCGTGGTCCGCATCGTGATCCTGCCCTCGCTGATGACGCTCCTGGGCAGGGCCAACTGGTGGCCCAGCCGGATCCCGCGCATCCACGCCCCGCAGCACGCGGCGCCGCAGTACCCCACCGACCACGAGCCGCACGTCTACCAGCGCCAACTCTGATCGCACGGCGCCACCGCCGTCCGCGAACCCCGAAGGGCGCGACCACCGAACCCGGTGATCGCGCCCTTCGGGGTTCGCCTCGCGAGGTCCGACGCCGGGTCAGCCCAGGCGTTCGATGATGGTGACGTTGGCCTGGCCGCCGCCCTCGCACATGGTCTGCAGGCCGTAGCGGCCTCCCGTGCGCTCCAGGTGGTGGAGCAGGGTGGTCATCAACCGGGCGCCGGTGGCGCCGAGCGGGTGGCCCAGGGCGATCGCGCCGCCGTTGGGGTTGACCTTCTCGTGTGGGGCCTTGATGTCCTTCATCCAGGACAGCACCACCGGCGCGAACGCCTCGTTGATCTCGACCGCGTCGATGTCGTCGATGCCCAAGCCGGACTTGGCGAAGGCGTACTCCGTGGCCGGGATCGGGGCGGAGAGCATCTCGATCGGGGACGCGCCACGCACGCTCATGTGGTGGATCCGGGCGCGCGGGGTGAGGCCGTACTGCTTCAGGGCGCGCTCGGAGACGATCAGCAGCGCCGCCGCCCCGTCGGAGATCTGCGACGCGACGGCCGCGGTCATCCGGCCGCCCTCCATCAGCACCTTCAGCTCGGCCATCTTCGCCGGCGTGGTGCCCCGGCGCGGCGGCTCGTCGACCGAGACCAGCGTGCCGTCCACGTCGATCGGCGCGATCTCCTTCTCGAACCACCCGTTGTCGATCGCGTGCAGGGCGCGCTCGTGCGACGCGAGCGCGAAGCGCTCCATCTCCTCGCGGGAGATGTCCCACCGCTTCGCGATCAGCTCGGCGCCGTGGAACTGGTCGACCGGCTCGTCGCCGTAGCGCGCCGCCCAGCCCTTCGAGCCGGAGAACGGGTCGGAGAAGCCGAGCGGCACGGCCGAGGTCATCGCCGATCCGATCGGGATCTGGTTCATGCTCTGCACGCCGCCGGCCACGACCACGTCCTGGGTGCCGGACATCACGCCCTGCGCCGCGAAGTGGATCGCCTGCTGCGACGAGCCGCACTGCCGGTCGATGGTGACCCCGGGCACCGCCTCGCTGTAGCCCGCGGCCAGCCACGCGGTGCGGGCGATGTCGCCGGCCTGCGGGCCGATGGTGTCCACACAGCCGAACACCACGTCCTCGACCACGTCCGGGTCGATCCCGCTGCGCTCGACCAGGGCCTTGATCGCGTGGGCGCCCAGGTCGGCCGGGTGTACCCCGGCCAGGCTGCCCTTCTTGCGGCCGACCGGCGTGCGGACCGCGTCGACGATGTATGCCTCGGCCACTGGGGCCCCCTTGATCCTCGATTGTTCGACTGACGATTTCCCTCGCCCGCGTGTCCGATCGCACGCCGCCCACGGTGTCGCCACACCGCATGGAACGGTTAACCTGACGACCCGTCAGTTATGCTACCCGTGTCCGACCGGGTTTCGACCTGTGTGTCCTCGGTCTCACACCCGTCGAGGGAGTCGCCCAGTGGATCTCGAATTCACCGAGCAGGAGCAGGAGTTCCGCCGGGAGGTGCGTGCTTGGCTGACCGCCAACGTGCCCGCCGAACCACTGCCGTCGATGGACACGCGGGAGGGCTTCCTGGCTCACCAGGCGTGGGAGCGCAAGCTCTTCGACGCGCACTGGGCGGTGGTGTCCTGGCCGAAGGAGTACGGCGGCCGCGAGGCCGGCCTGACCGAATGGCTGATCTTCGAGGAGGAGTACTACCGCGCCGGCGCCCCGGGCCGGGTCAGCCAGAACGGCATCTTCCTGTTCGCGCCGACGGTCTTCGAATTCGGCAGCAAGGAGCAGCAGGACCGCTACCTGCCGAAAATGGCCTCCGGCGAGGAGATCTGGGTCCAGGGCTGGTCCGAGCCGGAGGCCGGCTCCGACCTGGCCAACGTGCGCTCGCGCGCCGACCGCGACGACGAGCGCGGCGGGTGGCTGCTGAACGGGCAGAAGATCTGGAGTTCGCGCGGCACGTACGGACACCGCCTGTTCGGCCTGTTCCGCACCGACCCCGAGGCACAGCGGCACCGCGGCCTGACCTACTTCATGGTCGACCTCGCCGCCGCGGGCGTGACCGTACGGCCGATCCCACAGCTGGACGGGGAGCCGGGCTTCGCCGAGGTCTTCCTGGACGATGTCTTCGTACCGGACGCCGACGTACTCGGCGGGGTGAACGAGGGCTGGAAGATCATGATCGCCACCACCGGCAGCGAGCGCGGCCTCAACCTGCGCAGCCCGGGCCGCTTCGTGGCGCCCGCGAACAAGCTGATCGACCTGTACAAGCAGGACCCACGCCCGGCCGAGCGGGACGCGGTGGTGCGCGCGTGGATGGACGCCGAGGCGTACCGGCTCTTCACCTTCGGCACGGTCACCAAACTCCAGGCGGGCGGCGCGATCGGCGCGGATTCCTCGATCAACAAGGTCTTCTGGTCCGAGATGGACGTCGAGCTGCACGCGACCGCACTGCGCCTGCTCGGCGAGGCGGGTGAGTTGGACGACGGCGACGGCGGCTGGCTGGACGGCTACCTCTTCGCGCTCGGCGGCCCGATCTACGCCGGCACCAACGAGATCCAGCGGAACACGATCGCCGAACGCATCCTCGGCCTGCCCCGAGCGAAGTAGAAGGATTCCGACGATGCGCCTCGCATACACCGAAGACCAGGAACTGTTCCGCGACACGGTCCGCGACTTCCTCGCCGACCGGTGCACCGGCACGGACGTACGCGCCGCGTGGGCCGCCGACAGCGCGATCTCCGCGCGCTGGGCCGAACTCGCCAAGGTCGGCGTGACCGGCATCGTGGTCCCCGAGGAGCACGACGGCCTGGGCATGGGCGACGAGGAACTGGCCGCCGTGCTCGTCGAGACCGGCTACGCCGCGCTGCCCGAACCGCTGCTCGAATCGGCGGTCGCGGTCGGCCTGCTCGCCGAGTTCGCGGCCGACGCCGGGTGGTTGGCCGAGATCGCGGCCGGTCGGGCCACCGCGTCGGTACTGCTGCCCGGCCGGCGGCTCGCGGTCGAGGCGGCCGCCGCCGACGTGCTGGTGATCGGGCTGGCCAACGGCGACCTGCATGTGACCACCCCGGGCGACTGCGAGCTCACCGCACAACGTTCCGTCGACCGCAGCCGCAAGCTCTACACCGTCGGCTTCCAGCCGACCCCGAAGACCCTGGTGGCCTCCGGCGCACAGCGGGCGCTGGCCCGCGCGGCGAACCGCGGCGCGCTCGGCGCGGCGGCGCAACTGCTGGGGCTGACCCGGCGGATGCTCGACATGACGGTGGACTACGCCAAGCAGCGGGTCCAGCGCGGCGTGCGGATCGGCACCCACCAGTCGGTCCAGCACCACCTGGCCAACGTGCTGATCAAGCTGGAGTTCGCCCGCCCGGTGGTGCTGCGTGCGGCCTACTCGCTCGCCCGCGACCTGCCCTCGGCGGACCGCGACGTGTCGATGGCGAAGATCTACGCGGGCGAGGCGGCCGACCTGGCGGCCCGCAACTGCCTCCAGGTGCACGGCGCGATCGGCTACACCGAGGAGCACGATCTCCAGTTGTTCATGAAGCGCGCCTGGGCACTGGGCGCCGCGTGGGGCGACGCGGGCGAACACCGCGACCGCGTCGCAGCCGACCTGCTCGGCGCCGCGCCGGCGCCCACGACGCCCTCGTACTGACACCCGAGACCCGGACGACGCAAGAGGCGGCCGTCGTCCGACCGAGCCCCCGACCCACCTCGGTGGGTCGGGGCCCTCGGCGCGGTCAGCGGACCCGGTAGTCCTTCGTGCGGGTCTGGAAGAGGCCGGCCTGGTCGGACCAGTCGAGGTTGCCCAGTTCGATCATGTGGGGGGCCATGCTCAGGGCCTGGGCGCGGGTGAGGTCGCGGGCTGCCCAGATGGAGCGCACCGAGCCCTGGACGCCGTGTGGAGGGTAGGAGGCGATGGTTTCGGCGGCCCACCGGGCGGTGTCGAGCAACTCGGCGGCCGGTACCACCTGGGACACCAATCCCGTTTCGTAGGCGCGCTTGGCGCTCATCCGCTCGGCGTTGCCCAGCAGGGTGAGCCGCATGACCTCGCCGAGCGGCATGCGCTGCGCGAGGTGCATCGACTCGAAGCCGGACACCATGCCGTATGTGGTGTGCGGGTCGAAGAAGGTCGCCTCCTCCGCCGCGATCACGAACTCGCACTCGCCCAGCAGGTAGAACGCGCCGCCGCAGGCCATCCCGTTCACCGCGACGATGACCGGCTTCCACAGGTCGGAGAACTTCGGTCCCACCTTGAGCATCGGGTCGTCCATCATGTACGGCGACGACGGCTGCGGGATGTCCACACCCCGGTCGATCCCGGTACAGAACGCCTTGTCGCCCGCGCCGGTGAGCACCACACACCGCACGTCGTCGTCGTGCCGCAGCTCACGCCACAGCGAGTGCAGTTCGTCGATCATGGTGATGTCGAACGCGTTGTGCCGGTTCGGCCGGTTCAACGTCACCCACGCGACGCCGTTCTCCTGCTCGTAGCCCAGCGTCTCGAACTTGCGCATGCCTCAGCCCTCAATCATCGGTGACCACCACGTCGCGGTGGTCTGCGTCTCGATCGCCGTGATGCCGCTTCCCAGGCCGCCATGATCTGACGTACCGTCAGGTTCAATCAACCTCTGGCCTCTCCGGGAGCGATCATGCAAGGGGACCTTGAGTGGGGGAGCATCCCTGCTCTCGTCGACAGTGCGGCGGACCGCTTCGGTGACCGTGAGGCCGTGGTGGACGGCAATGTACGGGTCGGCTACGCGGAACTGCGGGACCGCGTCCGGCGTGCCGCCGGTGCCGTCATCGCGGCGGGTGTGGACAAGGGCGATCGAGTCGGCATCTGGGCGCCGAACTCGCTGGACTGGATCGTGTCCGCGCTCGGTGCGCTGACCGCGGGCGCGGTCGTGGTGCCGATGAACACCCGGTACAAGGGTGCGGAGGCCAAGTACGTACTGGCCAAGACGCACGCCAGGCTGCTGTTCGTCTCGGGCACGTTCCTCGGTTCGTCCTATGTCGGCATGCTTCGCCAGGCGGCCGGCGGGGCGGCGGAGGGCCGGGCGTTCGCGGACCTGCCCGAGTTGGAACGGGTGGTCGTGCTCGCCGACACCGCGCCGGACGACTGCGTCGCGTGGGGGGACTTCCTGGCCGGCGGCGACCGGATCTCCGCCGCCGAGGTGGACGCCCGCAAGGCGAGCGTCACCCCCGACGACATCGGCGACATCATCTTCACCTCCGGCACCACCGGGCAGCCCAAGGGCGTGATGACCACCCAGGCGCAGACGTTGCGCGTGTTCGACACGTGGGCGTCGGTGGTCGGCGTCACCGAGGGCGACCGGTACCTGATCGTCAGCCCGTTCTTCCACACCTTCGGGTACAAGGCGGGGATCATCGCGAGCCTGATCAAGGGCGCCACGATGATTCCGCAGGCGGTCTTCGACCTGGACGCCACGATGGCGGTGATCCAGCAGGAGAAGGTCACCGTGCTACCGGGCGCGCCGACGATCTACACCTCGCTCCTGGACGCGGTGGCGCGCGAGGGGGCCGGCAAGTACGACCTGTCCTCGCTGCGGCTCGCGGTCACCGGCGCGGCGGCGGTGCCGTTGTCCCTGGTCACCCGGATGGCGCAGGAACTGGGCTTCGACTCGGTGCTCACCGCGTACGGGCTGACCGAGTCGTGTGGCACGGCCACCATGTGCCGGCAGGGCGACTCGGCCGAGGTCATCTCGTCCACCTCCGGGCGGGCCATTCCCGGCGTGGAGGTGATCACCACGGACGCGGACGGCAAGCCGACGCCGGTCGGCGAGTCCGGCGAGGTGTGGGTGCGTGGGTACAACGTGATGAAGGGCTACTTCGAGGACCCGGAGGAGACCGCCAAGGCGATCGACGCCGACGGCTGGCTGCACACGGGCGACGTGGGCGTGCTGGACGAGCAGGGCAACCTGCGGATCACCGACCGGATCAAGGACATGTTCATCGTCGGCGGCTTCAACGCCTACCCGGCGGAGATCGAGTCGGTGCTCGCGGGGCACCCGGCGATATCGGAGGCCGCGGTGGTCGGTGTGCCGGACGCGCGGATGGGCGAGGTGGGCAAGGCGTACCTGCTGCTGCGGCCGGGGGCGGAGGTCACGGCCGAGGAGGTCATCGCGTTCTGCCGGCAGGAGATGGCGAACTACAAGGTGCCTCGGGCGGTGGAGTTCGTCACCGAGTTGCCGCGGAATCCGGGTGGGAAGGTGTTGAAGTTCGAGCTTCGGGCGCGGGCTGCGGAGGAGGCGGCGCGTCGTTGAGGGCGGGGCGTTGGGGTTGCTTTTGGCCTCAAGCGCCGGCCGGGCTGAGCGGCCTCAAGCGCCGGCCAGGCTGGGTTCGCCTCAAGCGCCGGCGGGGCTGGGTGGCCTCATGCGCCGGCCGGGCTGGGTTCGCCTCAAGCGCCGGCGGGGCTGGGTGGCCTCATGCGCCGGCGGGGCTGGGTGGCCTCATGCGCCGGCCGGGCTGAGTGGCCTCATGCGCCGGCCGGGCTGGGTGGCCTCATGCGCCGGCCGGGCTGGGTTCGCCTCAAGCGCCGGCGGGGCTGGGTGGCCTCATGCGCCGGCCGGGCTGTTGGTCCGGCCGGCGTTTGAGGGCGAATCCGGTTGGGGCGGGGAGTTACCTGCCCTCGAAGTCTGCTGATTTGCGGGCTGCTTTGGCTGCGTAGCCTGCTACCGAGTCGTCGGAGACCAGGGTCAGGGCTGCGGACATCGCGGTCAGGCCCAGGGCCGTGTCCAGGTTGGCGTCGGCGAAGGTGTCGATGCTGCGTTTGATGCCCTGGACGGCCAAGGGGGCGTTGGCGGCGATTTCCTCGGCCAAGGCTCGTGCGGCGCGGTCCAGGTCGGCCACGGGCACCACCTCCTGGACCAGGTTCAGGCGCTCGGCCAGGGCCGCGTCGATCCGGCGGCCGGTCAGCGACAGCAGCTTGGCCCAGCCCGCGCCCGCCTCCCGGGCGATCCGGATGTCGCCGCCCGCGTCCACCGCGACGCCGATCTGCGCCTCGGGCAGCGCGAACCTGGCATCGTCGGCCGCGATCCGGATGTCCGCCATCAACGCGAGCTCGAAGCCGAAGCCCAGGCAGTATCCCTGGACGGCGGCGACCACGGGCTGTGGCAACCGGGCGAAGGTGCGAAAGCGCTCGTGCACCCAGCGCAGGCCCTCGTAGTAGTTGCGGGTGCGTTCGGCGCCGGAGCGGCCGGTGATCGCGCCGCCGGGCGCGGTGACGTCGATGCCCGCGCAGAACGCGCGCCCCTCGGCCCGCAGCAGCACCACCCGGACCCGCTCGTCGAAGCGGATCCGGTCGGCCATGATGCCCAACTGTCGCGTCGCCTCCCAGCTCCACGCGTTCAGCTTGTCCGGTCGACACAGCGTCAGCACCGCGATGCCGGTGGCCTCCTCGATCTCCAGCCGCATCCGCACCTCGGCCTCGTCGACGCTTGGGTCGGTGGTGTTGATCACGGTCCGGTTCCTCCAGGAGCGGTACTTCGGCCTTGTCTGACGACCCGTTAGATCGGAGTATGTGACACGCGTTCGCCACAGTCCAACGATCTCCCTCGATCCCTCGGAGGCACTTTCATGGCCGCGATCCTGCCCCCGGGCACCCTGCACGTCGGCATGCAGCTGCCCATCCAGTCGCAGAGCAAGCTGTACGCGGAGGCATGGGAGGAGACCTCGGGACCGGACGAGCTGGCCGCGATCGCGCAGGCCTGTGACCGGGCCGGCTTCGCGTACATCGCGGTCTGCGACCACACCGCGATCCCGCGCAGCCACGCCGGCGCGATGGGTACCGAGTGGTGGGACACGATGACCACGCTCGGCTGGCTCGCGGGCATCACCGAGCGGATCCGACTGATCAGTCACGTGTCGGTTCTCGCCTACCGGCACCCGATGATGTCGGCCAAGGCGTTCGCGACGCTGGACCGGATCTCCAAGGGCCGGGCGATCGTCGGCGCGGGTGCGGGACACGTCGAGGCCGAGTTCGAGATGCTCGGGGTGGACTTCAAGACCCGGGGCAAGGCGCTCAACGAGGCATTGGAACTGCTCGACCTCGCGCTGCGCGACGAGTACGTGACCTTCGCGGGCGAGCGCTGGCAGGTCGAGGACATGGGCGCGCTGCCGCGTCCGGTGCAGACCCCCCGTCCGCCGATCTGGATCGGCGGCTCGGCGAGCGCGGCGCTCAAGCGGGTGGCCAAGTACGGCGACGGCTGGCTGCCGCAGGGCAGCCCGCGGGCGACCTACCCCGATCAGCTGGCCGAACTGCGGCGCTACCAGGAGGAGGTCGGCCGCGCCGACGAGCGCCTGGACATCGGCGCCATCACCGAGATTCTCTACGTCGGCGAGGCCGGCTGGGACGTCGGGGCGAACACCCTCGCCGGCAGCCCGGACAAGCTCGCCGAGTCGCTGCGCTGGTACGGCGAGCAGGGCGCGAACCAGATCCAGGTCCGCTTCCGCAGCCGTGACCTGGCCGAGCTGCTCGACCAGATCGCACGGTTCGCCGCCGAGGTCGCGCCGAACCTCTCCTGATCGCGGCGCGGCGCGCACCCGCGGGCATCACCCGCACGACGCGACGCGCACGACACGTACATCGCGCACGAGCGCATTACGCAGACCGTGCGCACCGCCCGCGCCCAACGCGCCCAACGCGCCCAACGTGCACCGCACGCTCAACGTGCACACACGCACCGCACACCTTGCGCTGACGCTCCATCAGTCTCCGTTCTCCGAAGGGAAGTTCGCATGGGCAAGCTGGACGGCAGGGTGGTCCTGATCACCGGCGCGGCACGTGGTCAGGGGGTCGTG
Source organism: Embleya sp. NPDC005575 (assembly GCF_040605455.1). Taxonomy (NCBI): domain Bacteria; kingdom Bacillati; phylum Actinomycetota; class Actinomycetes; order Kitasatosporales; family Streptomycetaceae; genus Embleya; species Embleya sp. NPDC005575. The sequence goes on from NZ_JBEXCV010000022.1 coordinate 51,162, forward strand.
GAGGCCCGCCTGTTCGCGGCCGAGGGGGCCCGGGTCGTACTCGCCGACATCCTCGACGAGGCGGGCGAGGCGGCGGCGAAGGAGATCGGCGACGCGGCCCGCTATGTACACCTGGACGTGTCGGACGAGGACGACTGGCAACGCGCGGTGCAGGCCGCCGTCGGGGCGTTCGGCAGGCTCGACGGGCTGGTCAACAACGCCGGGATCCTGGCCTTCGACCCGATCGAGGAGATGTCCCGAGCGGCATACCTGCGCATCGTCGAGGTGAACCAGCTCGGCACGTTCCTGGGCATGAAGACCGCACTGCCCGCGATCCGCGCGGCGGGTGGCCCGGGCACGATCGTGAACATCGCGTCCTACGCCGGCCTGGCCGGCATGGAGGGCCTGGTCGCGTACGCCTCCACCAAGGGCGCGGTGCTCGCGATGACCCGAGTGGCCGCTCTGGAGGCCGGACCGGGAATCCGGGTCAACGCGATCTGCCCAGGCGGCGTCCGTACGCCGATGACCAACCCGGGCGACATCGACGGCCTGACCGCACCAACCCCGGCGCCGGGTGAGCCGGACCCGGTGAGTGAGGTGTTCGGCGGCATACCTCTGGCCCGAATCGGCGAGCCGGACGAGATCGCGACCGCCGCGCTGTTCCTGACGAGCCCCGACAGTTCGTACATGACGGGCACCCACATCGTGGTAGACGGCGGTTGGATGGCGGGTGTGAAGCTCTTCTGAGCGGTTTCGAGCCTTTGCGGGCCGTCCCGATCCGCCATCGAGATATGCCACAGTGGCATGACTCGGGTGAGTCCCGTCTCATCCCGCGCGGACCCCTGGCGAGCTGGTACATCTGACGTACCATCAGTTTCGTGGGTGGGCGGGGCCGGGCATGCGCAGGCATGCGGTCGGCCGCGCTCGCGGGCAACACCGAGGGCAGAAGGAGCTTCGCCATGCTGGACCACGTCATCACCGGAGCCACCGTCGTCGACGGGACGGGCGCGCCGTCCTTCCTGGGTGACGTGGGCATCAGAGACGGGCGGATCGTCGCCGTCACCCCCGCCGGCGGCATAACCGAAGAGGCCGCGAGCACCGAGAACGCCGAGGGCCTGATCCTGGCTCCCGGGTTCGTCGACCCGCACACCCACTACGACGCTCAACTGCACTGGGACCCGTACGCCACGCCCTCGGTCAACCACGGCGTGACCACGATCATCGGCGGCAACTGCGGCTTCACGCTCGCGCCGCTCAAGGCCGAGGACGCCGACTACACCCGGCGGATGATGGCCAAGGTCGAGGGCATGGCGCTGCCCGCGCTGGAGAACGGCGTGGACTGGAGCTGGGAGACGTTCGCCCAGTACCTGGACAAGCTGGAGGGCCGGATCGCGGTGAACGCCGGTTTCATGGCCGGGCACTGCGCCATCCGCCGCTACGTGATGGGCACCGACTCGGTCGGCAAGGAGGCCTCGCCCGAACAGGTCGCGGCGATGGTGGTGGAACTGGGCAAGGCGATGGAGGCAGGCGCGCTCGGCTTCTCCACCGGTCAGTCGAACCACACCGACGGCGACGGCAACCCGGTCCCGTCCCGGGCCGCGACGCCGGCCGAGATCCTGGCGCTGTGCGAGGAGGTCGGCAAGCACGAGGGCACCCAGTTGGAGGTCATCGTCGCCGGCTGTCTGGACAAGTTCTCGGACGAGGAAATCGACCTGCTGGTCAAGATGACCACGACGGCCGGTCGGCCGATGAACTGGAACGTGCTCACCGTCGACGCCGCCGCGCCCGACCGCGCGCCGCGCCAGATCTACGCGTCGGAGAAGGCCAAGGAGGCGGGCGGGCGGATCGTCATCCTGACCATGCCGGTCCTGGTCCCGATGAACATGTCCTTCCTGACCTACTGCGCGCTCAACCTGATCCCGGGCTGGGGCCCGATCCTGTCGCTGCCGGTGCCCGAGCGCATCGCCAAGTTGCGCGAAGCGGACGTGCGCGCGGAGATGCTGCGCAACGCGGACAGCCCCGAGGCGGGCGTCTTCCGCCGGCTCGCCGACTTCGGCCGCTACGTGATCGGCGACACCTACTCCGAGGCCAACAAGGGCCTGTCCGGCCGAGTGGTCGCGGACATCGCCAAGGAGCGCGGCCAGGACGACTTCTGGACGCTGGTGGAGATCTGCATCAACGACGATCTGCGCACGGTGTTGTGGCCGATGCCCACCGACAACGATCAGGCGTCGTGGGACCTGCGGCAGCAGGTGTGGGACAACGAGCACGTGATCCTGGGCGGATCGGACGCCGGTGCGCACCTGGACCGGATGTGCGGTGCCACCTACACCACCCGCTTCCTGGGCGACATGCTGCGCGGCCGCAAGCTGGTCTCGCTCGAGCGCGCGGTGCGGATGCTCACCACCGAGCCGGCCGAACTGTTCGGCCTCAAGGACCGCGGCCGGATCGCCGAGGGCTTCCACGCCGACCTGGTCCTGTTCGACCCGGCCACCGTCGGCTCCGGCCCGGCCCGGCTGATGCACGACCTGCCGGGCGACAGCCCGCGACTGACCAGCGAGTCCACCGGCGTGGTCAGCGTTCGGGTCAACGGCGTGGAGACCGTGCGCGACGGCCGGACCACCGGCGCCGCCAACGGCACGCTGCTGCGCTCCGGCAAGGACACGGTCACCGTCTCGGTCTGACCCACCGCAAGACTCGGCGGCGTGCGGGGGTCCTCCCGTACGCCGCCGCTCCATGTCCGGGCGGAGATCCGTTCGCATCGGTGGACGGTTCGGAAACCCGGAACCCGGCTGTCCCCGTTGGGGTGATCCCTCGGGAATACCGGGTGAATTGCCCGAGTGTCTCCTATGCTGTATGGGATATATACGGGAGGTATGTATGACCAACACTGTGATCGATATAGACGATGAGGCACTGGCAGAGGCCATGGTCCTGCTTGGCACCAAGACCAAGAAGGACACGGTGAACACGGCCTTGCGAGAGGTCGCCATGCGTCGCCGGCGTCGCCAGGCGATGGCCGACATGCAGCGATCGGCAGCCGAGGGTGGCATCGACCTGGAGTTCCTGAGCGACAAGAGGAACTACCGCAGTTGATCGTCGCCGACTACCTGATCGACACGAGTGCGGTGTGGCGCCTGTTGCGGGACACCGACCTCGTGTTGCCGTGGCACGCCGCCATTGACGCGGGACTCGTTGGCATCTGCCCGATGTCCGAACTGGAGATCCTGCGGAGCGCTCGCAGTCCGAGCGAGGCCGCCGACTGGGACGACTGGCTCGGCAATGCCTACTTGCCGTACGAGACGGACGAGCGCGATATTCGGCGAGCTCGGACCGTGCAGCAAAAGCTGATGCACACCGGCTCGCATCGTGCGCCCGGGCCGAGTGATCTGATCATCGCCGCGACTGCCGAGCGGCACCGTCTGGCGCTGCTGCACGACGACAACGACTTCGAGGCGATTGCGAAGGTCACCGGGCAGGCCTTGGCCCGGGTCACCGGCTTGTTGCCGTAACGGCCGACGACTTGCGATCGGGTCGCCCGCCGGCCACGTGACGTGCGACACGAGTCGCAATGCCCTCGATCGAGCGCGCCTACCCTTGGTCTGTTCGGGGGGCGACGTCGCGTCGGCTCCCGTTTGTCGGTTGGACGGAGCGTACAAGGTGCGGTCGGCCCGCCGATCCAGCCCGAGCAACAGCGACGACAGTGAGGTGTCGCATGACCCCGACCCCCAACGAGGGACGTCCCACCGAGAGTTCGATGCGGCGAGCGCTGCGGCGAGCCCGAGACGGGGTCATGCTCGACGTCTCGGAAGCGGCCGTGCTGCTGCACGCGCGCGACGCGGACCTGGCGGACCTGAGTCGGTCGGCCGCGCGGGTGCGCGACGCCGGCTTGGAGGCGGTCGGCCGCGCCGGGGTGATCACGTACAGCCGAAAAGTGTTCATCCCGCTGACCAGGCTGTGTCGTGACCGCTGCAACTACTGCACCTTCGTCACCGTCCCCGGCAAGCTCAGGCGCGAGGGCCACGGGATGTTCCTCAGCCCCGACGAGGTGCTGAAGATCGCTCGCGACGGCGCCGCGCTCGGTTGCAAGGAAGCCCTGTTCACGCTCGGCGACCGGCCCGAGGACCGCTGGCCCGAGGCGCGCGAGTGGCTGGACGCGCACGGGTACGACGACACGCTCGCTTACGTGCGGGCGATGTCGATCCGGGTCCTGGAGGAGACAGGTCTGCTGCCGCACCTCAACCCCGGGGTGCTCTCCTGGACCGACTTCCAACGGCTCAAGCCGGTCAGCGCGTCGATGGGGATGATGCTGGAGACCACCGCGACCCGGCTGTGGTCCGAGCCCGGCGGCCCGCACCACGGTTCGCCGGACAAGGAACCGGCCGTGCGGCTGCGGGTATTGGAGGACGCCGGACGCTCGAACGTCCCGTTCACCACCGGCCTGTTGATCGGCATCGGCGAGAACATGACCGAGCGGGCCGAGTCGATCTTCGCGATGCGCAAGGTCGCCCGGCAGTACGGCTCGATCCAGGAAGTCATCCTGCAGAACTTCCGGGCCAAGCCGGACACCGCGATGCGCTCGACGCCGGACGCCGACCTGGTCGAGCTGGCCGCTGCGATCGCCGTCTCCCGGATCGTGATCGGCCCCAAGGTCCGGGTGCAGGCCCCGCCGAACCTGATCGGCGAGGAGTACGCGCTGATGATCGCGGCCGGCATCGACGACTGGGGCGGTGTCTCGCCGCTGACTCCCGACCACGTCAACCCCGAACTCGCCTGGCCGCAGATCGAGTTCCTCGCGGCGCGGACCGCCGAAGCGGGCTTCACGCTGCGTGAGCGGCTCAACGTCTACCCCGAGGTGATCCAGCGCGGCGAGCCGTGGGTGGACCCGCGGGTGCTGCCGCACGTGCGCGCGCTGTCCGACCCGCGGACCGGGCTCGCGATCGAGGGCAAGTGCCCCGAAGGGCTGCCCTGGCAGGAGCCCGAGGACATCTTCGCCGCCGCGACCGGCCGCACCGACCTGCACGTGAGCATCGACACCACCGGCCGCACCACCGACCGCCGGGACGACTTCGACAACGTGTACGGCGACTGGGAGTCGTTGCGCGAACAGGTCGCCGACAGCGCCACGGGATCGGTGGTCCGGCTCGACTCGGACGTCAAGGCGGCGCTCGGCCAGGCCGCCGCCGACCCGAGCCGGCTGACCGACGACCAAGCCCTCGCGCTGTTCCACTGCGACGGCGTCGCGATGGACGAACTCGCGCGGATCGCCGATGACTTGCGGCGTGCGGTGAACGGCGACGCGATCACCTACATCGTCAACCGCAACATCAACTTCACCAACGTCTGCTACACCGGCTGCCGCTTCTGCGCGTTCGCCCAGCGGCGCACCGACGCGGACGCGTACACGCTCTCCCTGGACCAGGTGGGCGAGCGGGCCGAACAGGCCTGGGCGGTCGGCGCGACCGAGGTGTGCATGCAGGGCGGCATCCATCCCGATCTGCCCGGCAGCGCCTACTTCGACATCGCGCGCGAGGTCAAGAAGCGCGTACCGGACATGCACGTGCACGCGTTCTCGCCGATGGAGGTGGTCAACGGCGCGACCCGGACCGGGATGTCCATCCGCGACTGGCTGACCGCCGCCAAGGAGGCGGGCCTGGACACCATTCCCGGGACCGCCGCCGAGATCCTCGACGACGACGTGCGCTGGATCCTGACCAAGGGCAAGCTGCCCGCGGCGACCTGGGTCGAGGTGGTCACCACCGCACACGAGCTGGGCATCCGCAGCTCGTCGACGATGATGTACGGGCATGTGGACACGCCCTCGCACTGGCTGGGCCACCTGCGCCTGCTCGGCCGCATCCAGGACGAGACGGGCGGCTTCACCGAGTTCGTCACGCTGCCGTTCGTGCACACCAACGCGCCGGTCTACCTGGCCGGCATCGCCCGCCCGGGCCCGACGCTGCGGGACAACCGGGCCGTGCACGCGATGGCCCGGATCCTGCTGCACGGCAAAATCGACAACATTCAGACCAGCTGGGTCAAGCTCGGCGTCGAGGGCACCAACCTGATGCTCGAAGGCGGTGCGAACGACATGGGCGGCACGCTCATGGAGGAGACCATCTCCCGGATGGCGGGCGCCGACAACGGCTCCAAGAAGTCGATCGCCGAACTGGAGGCGATGGCCGCCTCGCTCGGCCGGCGCGCCCGACAGCGCACGACCACCTACGGCGAGGTGAGCGCCGAGCGTCAGGAGGTGGCCCGTCGCCACGACGCCGAGGTCGAGAAGATCATGCTCCCGATCCTGACCAACTGAGCACGCGTGGCCCCGGGGACGGCACGTCGTCCCCGGGCCCGCGCGGACGACGCCGGCCGATCGGGCCCGCTCCCGCTTCCCGCCGGCCGAGAACACCTTGACCACACGATGCCGGACGCGTGTACGACCCCTGGGTGACCCGCCGCCGGTACGCTGCGGTGGGGTGTCGGGGGAGGGAGAACACACATGGCCGCACTGTGGTCCAGAGACCGGTTGCAGGACTTTCGGGCACGGGTACGGGGGTGCCTGGTCGGCGGCGCGATCGGTGACGCGCTCGGCGCGGGCATCGAGTTCCTCAGTCTCGCGGAGATCCGCGCACAACACGGCGCCGACGGCGTCGTGGGCTATGTGACGGCGTATCACCGGCACGGCGCGATCACCGACGACACGCAGATGACGTTGTTCACGGTGGAGGGCCTGATCCGCGCGCACGTGCGGCGCGACACCGGGGCCTGGCATCCGCCGACCGACCTGCACGGCGCGTATCTGCGCTGGAAGGCGACGCAGAGCGAGTGGGGGCCGGACGAGCGCAAGGACGAGGGCTGGCTGGTCCGCGAGGAGTGGTTGTACAGCTCGCGTGCGCCCGGGTCCGCCTGTCTGCGCGGTCTGGAGGACGAGAGCGTGATGGGCACGCTGGAGCGGCCCAAGAACCCCGATTCCAAGGGATGCGGGGCGGTGATGCGCTCGGCGCCGTTCGGCCTGCTGGTCGGCTGGCGTCCCGAGCTGGTCTTCCAACTCGCGGTGGAATGCGCGGTGCTGACGCACGGTCACCCTACCGGCTACCTCTCGGCGGGCGCGTTCGCGGTGATCGTGCACGCGGTCATGCAGGGTGCGCCGCTGGAGGAGGGCGTGCGGGTGGCGCTGGATCTGGTCAAGGCCCGTCCCGAGCACACCGAGACGGCCCGCGCGATCGAGGCGGCGCTGGCCGCGGTGCGCACCGGGGTGCCGTCGGCGGAGCGGGTGGAGGCACTGGGCCAGGGCTGGACGGCCGAGGAGGCGCTGTCGATCGGGCTGTACTGCGCGCTGGTGGCGCCGGACATGCGCACCGGGCTGCTGCTCGCGGTCAATCACGGTGGCGACAGCGACTCGACCGGGTCGATCTGCGGCAACCTGCTGGGCGCGATGCACGGCGATACCGTGCTGCCCGCCGACCTGGTCGCCGAGTTGGAGGGTCGCGGCGCGATCCTGGAGTTGGCCGACGACTTCGCGATGGAGATGACGCAGGGCACCACGCTGCACGGCCCCGAGGCCGGCGAGACCTCCTGGGCCAAGCGCTACCCGCCCAACTGAGGCCCGGCCGCCTTTACTTCGAGGCGGCCGGAGCTCGGCGATCAGGGTCGGCGGTGGTCCACCCACGTGCCGCCGGCCATCACCGCGCGCACCCGCAGTGCGTCGTCGAGCACCACCAGGTCGGCCCGCTTGCCCGGCTCCAGGGTGCCGACCCGGTCGGCGATGCCCAGTGCCCGGGCGGGAGTCGCGGACAACGAGCGGACCACGTCGGCGATCGGCAGGCCGCCCGCGACGCCGTTGCGCAGCGCCCGGTCCAGCGTCAGCGTGCTGCCCGCGATCGAGTCGCCGTCGGCCAGCCGGGCCACGCCGTCGACCACGTCCACGGTCATCACACCCAGCGGATACACGCCGTCCGGCATACCCGCCGCGCCCATCGCGTCGGTGATGAACGCGACCCGGTCCGGGCCCGCGCTCGCGTACGCCAGGTTGACCACACTGGAGTGCAGGTGCACGCCGTCGTTGATCAACTCGACCACCGCGTCACTGTCCTGGAGCAGGGCGGTGACCGGTCCCGGCTCGCGGTGGTGCACGCTGCGCATCGCGTTGAACAGGTGGGTGGCCACGCTCGCGCCCGCCGCCAGCGCCGCGCGCGTCTCACGGTGGGTGCCGTCGGTGTGCCCGACCGCGGCGATCACCCCCTCGTCGGCCAGTCGGCGCACCAGCTCGACGCCGCCGGTCAGTTCGGGGGCCAACGTGAGCATCCGGATCGCGCCGCTGCCCGCCTTCAGCAGCGCGGTGACCTCGTCCCGGTCGGGTGCGCGCAACTGGGTCGGATCGTGCGCGCCGCAGCGGGCCGCACTCAGGTACGGGCCCTCCAGGTGCAGCCCGGCCAGCCGGCCGTCGTGCACGAGCGGGGCCAGCTCGGAGACGATCCGCAGCAGGTCCGCCGGGGACGCGGTGACCAGGCTCGCGACCGTGGTCGTGGTGCCGTGCGAGCGATGGAATTCGGCCACCCGCAGCGCCTCGTCGGGATCGCCGGAGGTGTACGAACCGCCGCCGCCCCCATGGACGTGCATGTCCACGAAGCCGGGCACGATCCAGCCGCCCGCGACGTCGACCACCGGCTCGGGACCGGCCGGCAGGCCCGGGCCCGCGAAGGCGATCCGATCACCGACCACGCCCACCGAAGCGCCCTCGACCACCCCTGAGGGCAGCACCACTCGCGCATTGCCGAGTACCGTCACCCGCGCACCTCCAAGGTGTCCCACGCGATCAGGCCGGCGCCTCGGCAACCGGCCTCGTCCCCGAGCGCCGCGGTCACCAGCGGCGGCACGTGTTGGACCACGGCGCGCTCGGCGAGCAACGTCCGCAAGGGGTTGAAGAGTTGTTCCCCGGCGAGGGAGAGCCCGCCGCCGATCACCAGCAACTTCGGGTCGTACAGCGCCAGACCGGTGAGCAGGCCGTCCGCGAACGCGGACAGACCCTGGCCCCACACGGCCGCCGCGACCGTGTCGCCGGCCGCCACCCGGGCGACCACCTGGGCCGCGCTCAGCGGCGGGTCGTCGCCCGGTGCGGCCTCCGCGAACGCGTGCGCGATGGCGGGTCCGGAGAAGTGCGCCTCCAGACAGCCGACCGCCCCGCACGTGCATCTGCCGCCGCCCGGACGCACGGTGATGTGGCCGATCTCGCCCGCCTGTCCGTGTCCGCCCGGGTAGGGGCGACCGTTCAGGACGAGCACCGAGGCGAGCCCGGTGCCGATCGCCACGAACAGGAAGTTGTCGCAGTCGCGTCCCGCGCCGAGCCGGCCCTCGGCCAGCGCGCCGGTGCGCACGTCGTGGCTCAAAGCAGCCGGTAGGCCGAGCCGGTCCGCGATCAGCGAGCGCAGCGGCACCTCGCGCCACTGGATGCTGGCCGACCACACCGCGACCCCCGCCGGATCGTCCACGATCCCCGGCACCACGACGCCCGCCGCCCGCGGCACGCCACCGAGGTCGACCGCCCGCTCGCGCAGTGCGGCGGCGAAGTCGACGATGCCCGCGACCACTGCGTTGGGGCCCGCGGTCCGGCCGGTGGGCCGCCGCTCGCCGTAGACGAGGTTGCCGCCCGCGTCGACCACGCCGCCCTTGATGTCGGTGCCGCCGACATCGAGTGCGACGACGCAGTCCGCGCCGGACAATTCGGACGGCGGGGTGTTCACGTGCGGCATCGGCGTCTCAAGTCTGGTAGATGGGGCAGATTGTGAGCCCGAGGGCGGGTGGATCCGAGAATGCGCGTTTGTGCTCACTGGATAGCAGTTGAAAACATGAACATGCAACAGCATCGTCGAGTGAGCGGCGGTTCCCGGAAACCCCGATGCTCGACACGTGCGGGGCGCCCGCGAGGATGTCCCGAACGATCCGACGCGAGTCGGACAGGGCTGTCGGACACGGCGGGAGGTCACGGGTGAGCCGTTACGAGCGGTGGGGTGCGCTCCTGGAGCTGCTGGCCAAGCACGGCCGGCTGGAGGTCGAGGACGTGGCCGCGGAGCTGGACGTCTCACCCGCGACGATCCGCCGCGACCTGGATCAGCTCGCCCAGCAGCAGATGTTGACCCGCACCCGGGGCGGCGCGGTCGCGCACGCGGTCTCCTACGACCTGCCGCTGCGTTACAAGACCGCCCGGCACGCGTCCGAGAAGCAGCGCATCGCGCAGGCCGCCGCGGCGCTGGTCAAGCCGGGCGAGACGATCGGGCTCAACGGCGGCACCACGATGACCGAGGTGGCCCGCGCCCTGGTCGCCCGAGCCGACCTGCACACCGAGGGCGACTCGAACGCGCAGGCGTTCACGATCGTCACCAACGCGCTCAACATCGCGGGCGAACTCGCCGTGCGCCGGCACGTGAAGATCGTGGTCACCGGCGGTGTGGCGCGCACCCAGTCCTACGAACTGATCGGCCCGTTGGCCACCGGCATCCTGCGCGAGGTGGCCCTGGACGTGGCGATCCTGGGCGTCGACGCGATCGACGTCGAGCACGGCGCGAGCGCCCACCACGAGGGCGAGGCCAGCATCAACCAGCTGATGGCCGCCGGCGCGGGCCGGGTGGTGGTGGCCGCGGACTCCTCCAAGCTCGGCCGCCGAGCGTTTGCCCGGATCTGCCCGCTGGATCGGATCGACGTCCTGGTCACCGACACCTCGGCGACGGAGGGGACCGCGGCGGCCTTCTCCGATGCGGGCGTCCGGGTCATCCGGGTCTGAATCCGGCCGTCGCGCACGACCTGCCCGGACCCCGCGCGCCCGCCTTCCCGGCGGGCGCGTCCGCGCGTTCGGGGCATTCGCGTACTTGTTGATCAACCAACTCGATGGACCATTCGCGGGATCGAGCCGGCGCCCTTGGTGCCGGTTCTTCTCCATGCGCGCCCGCGTGGGTAACGAATTGCTCTGCAAACTTCCTCGATCTCTCCTCCGAATCCGAAGATTGGTGTAGACCTTTCTTCCGGCGAGGTGTTGACTGCCGACACGGCGAGTCCGCAAAATGCTCGATGCTGCTCAAGAGTTTTCTTCAAATCTGCGTTGCGAACAGTTTTGCGCAAGCACGTGCATGGGTTTAGTGCGACCAAACCCTCACCAACGGTCCTGTTTTCCCGAAGGCATGAAGGCGGTACTGCGATGAAGCGGCACCAGATGGCATTGGCGGCGACAGGACTGTCGGCCGCACTGCTTCTGTCGGCGTGTGGTGGCTCGGACGACAAGAAGGACAACGGCGACGGGTCGATCAAGCTGGTCGTGGCCGACTACGGCAGCGGCGACGGCAGCATGCAGAAGTACTGGAACGGGGTGATCTCGTCCTTCAACGAGAAGAACCCCGGGATCAAGGTGAACCTGCAGGTCATCAACTGGGATGACATCGACAAGCAGGTCGCGACCATGATCCAGAACAACGACATGCCCGACCTTCTGCAGACCGGCGGTTATGCGGACAAGGTCGTCGACGACCTGCTCTACCCGGTCGACGACGTCATGTCGCCCGCCACCAAGGCCGATTTCGTGGACTCCTTCACCCCGGCCGCGACGGTCAAGGGGAAGCAGTACGGCATTCCCTTCACCTCCAGCACCCGGCAATTGATCTACAACACCGATCTGTTCGCCAGGGCCGGAATCACCGACCCGCCGAAGACCTGGGACGAACTCAAGGCCGCCGCGACCAAACTCAAGGCCGCAGGGGTGCCGACGCCCTTCGGTCTGCCGCTGGGCAAGGAGGAGGCCCAGGGCGAGTTCATGAACTGGGCGCTGGGCAACGGCGGCGGCTACCAGACCAATGGCAAGTACACGGTCAACAGCGCGCAGAACGTCGAGGCGTTGAACTGGGTCAACGACAACCTGGTCAAGGGCGGTCTGACCGAGTCGAACCCCGGCACCAAGAACCGCAAGGACGTCTACACGGACTTCTACGGCGGCAGCGTCGGCATGGTGAACAGCAACCCCACCATGATCGCCACGCTGAAGAAGGACTACCCGAACCTCAAGTACGCGACCGCGCCGATCGCCGGCAAGACGGGCCCGCTGAACGAGACCCTCGGGGTCTGCGACTGGATGATGGCGTTCAAGAAGAACGGCCACAAGGACCAGATCAAGGCGTTCCTGGACCACGCGTTCAGCACCGACCAGCAGATCAAGTTCCAGGAGCAGTACAGCTTCCCGCCGGTGACCAAGTCGGTGATGGCCAAGATGACGGCCAACCCCGCCAACGCCGGTCTCAAGCCGTACATCGACCTGCTGCCCAAGGCGAAGTTCTACCCGCTTAACGACGTCGCGTGGGACGTGCTCTCGCCCAAGATCAAGGAGCAGCTCGGTAGCGCGGTCTCCGGCAAGTCGCCCAAGGACGTGCTGGACCAGCTCCAGAAGGAAGCCGAAGCGGCGGTCGCGCAGCAGAAGAGCTGACGCACCACAGATACGTCCGAGTACCGAAGGAGGAGGACGGCCCCGTGGCCGAAACCGCCGTACGCAGAGCGCCTACCGTCGTCACCAGAGTCAAGAAGGCGCTGGCCCCGCTGCCGTGGATCGGCCCGGCCGTCCTCCTCATCGGTGTCGTGGTCCTGTGGCCCGTCGTCGTGATGATCTGGAGCTCCTTCCAGCGCATCCGCCGCACCGGCGTCGTGGTGGGATCCAACGGCACCGACAACTACACCAAGCTGTTCGACGAGCCGGACTTCGTGGCCGTGCTGTGGAACACCGTGGTCTGGGTGCTGGTGGTCGTCGCCATCACGCTCGTGTTGTCGCTGTTCCTGGCTCAGCTGTTCAACCAGCACTTCCCCGGCCGGCGGTTCGCCCGCTGGGCGATGATCGTGCCGTGGGCGGCCTCGGTCTTCATGACCGCCGTCGTCTTCAAGTGGATGCTGCACGAGACCCACGGCGCGATCAACACGCTCATGGTCGACCTGCACCTGATGGACGCGGGCAAGGACTGGCTCGGCAGGCCCTCCACGGCGATGCCGTGGATGATGGCGGTCGCGGTCTTCGTCTCGCTGCCGTTCACCACGTACACGCTGCTGGCAGGACTCCAGACGGTGCCCGGCGAGGTGTACGAGGCGGCCAAGATAGACGGCGCGTCCACGTGGCGCACCTACCTGTCGATCACGCTGCCGCTGCTCAAGCCCGCGATCCTGGTCGCGGTGGTGATCAACCTGATCAACGTCTTCAACTCGTTCCCGATCATCTGGGCGATGACCAACGGTGGTCCGGGTTACGAGACCGCGACGACCACGGTGTTCATGTACCAGCTCAAGGCGTCCGACATCGGGGAGAGCGCCGCGATGTCGGTGGCCAACTTCGCGATGATCATCATCCTGGTCGCGTTTTTCCTCGTTGTCAGCCGTAACAAGGAGACCGACCGATGAGCACGAGCACCGCCGCCGGCCGCAAGCCGGGCGCCGGCGCCGCCGCGAAGCAGCCTGCGGGCACATCGGGCGGCGGGAATCGTCCCGGGCGCAAGAAGTCCGTGCGCGGGGGTTCGAAGTACAGCCAAAAGCAGTTGTGGTTCGGTGCGCTCGCCTGGGTGATCGCGATCGTGTTCGTCCTGCCCTACGTCGAGATGGCGATCACCGCCCTGCGACCCAAGGACGAACTGACCAGCGACGGCTACGTGCCGTCGAAGTTCGAGTGGGCCAATTTCGTCGACGTGTGGGACAAGTCCACACTCGGCGACAACCTCAAGGTCTCGCTGCTGGTCGCCGGCATGTCCACGCTGCTCGTGCTGGTGGTCTCGCTGCCCGCGGCCTACTACACCGCGCGCAAGCGATTCCGCGGCCGGGGCGTCTTCCTGCTGCTCGTGCTGGTCACCCAGATGTTCCAGCCGACGTCACTGCTGGTCGGGCTGTACCGGGAGTTCTACATCCTGGATCTGCTCGACTCGTACTGGGCGCTCGTGCTCGTCAACGGCGCGTTCAACCTGGCCTTCTCGGTGTGGATCCTGACCGCCTACTTCAGCGCGATCCCGGTCGAGCTGGAGGAGGCCGCGATGATCGACGGTGCCTCCCGTCTCGGGGCACTGCGTCGGGTCACCCTGCCGCTGGCGATGCCCGGCATCGTCACGGCGGTGATCTTCACCTTCATCGCGGCGTGGAACGAGTTCACCGTCGCACTGGTGCTGGTGACCACGCCGGACAAGCAACCACTCACGGTCGGCATCAACAGCTTCCTGGGCGCCTACCGGGTCGAATGGCAGTACCTGTTCGCCGGTTCGGTGGTGGCGATCGTGCCCGTGGTGATCCTGTTCGCCTACATCGAGAAGCACGTCGTGTCGGGTCTGACCGCCGGGTCGGTCAAGTAGGTCCGGCCGACTCCAAGGAGCGCGAAGCCCACAGGTCTCGGGGCCTGTGGGCTTCGCCGCGTCCGGATCCGGCGGCTACGGCAGGGTGATGTGGTACGCCTTGCGCAGCGTCTCGTGCACCGTCCACACCGTCTCGTCGCCCTCCTGGAGCACGCACGCGTCGCCCGGGCCGACCTCGATCGTCGTGCCGCCGCGGATCTCGATCGTGGCCCGACCGGAGACGACCACGAACAGCTCGTTGGCCTCGGTGTCGGTCACCACGCCCGGGGTGATCTGCCAGATGCCGCGAATCTGCTTGCCGTCCTCGGATTCCCACAGGACCTTGCCCGAGACCTCGGGCGTGCCGGAGACGATCTGGGCCGGGTCGAGCGGGTCGGCTTCGAGTTCGGCGGCGGGGATATGGACGGCAAAAGTAGACATGCGGCGGAGCATATAGGTCCCCCCGCCGATCCCCTCCCGCGGGTGATGCATGGGCTTTTCCGGCGAATCACCGCGCCGGTGCGGTGGTCCGTCGGCGCGGGCGGGCACAATGCCGAAGGCGGGTCGACGGGCCCGGGTGAGGTACCGAAGGGGTGACCGATGGGCGAGGAACACGACGCGCGGCCCGAGTCGCCCGTGATTCCCGGGCAGGGCGCCGCGGCGCGCTCGCCCGAAGGGGTTCCCACGGGCGGGCTGTCCGACCGGGACCGGGACATCCTCGAATTCGAGCGCCAGTGGTGGAAGCACGCCGGCGCGAAGGAACGCGCCGTGCGCGATCGTTTCGGCTTCTCCGCGACTCGCTACTTCCAGGTGCTGAACACACTCCTCGACCGGCCGGAGGCCCTGGAGCACGATCCGATGCTGGTCCAGCGGCTGCGGCGGCTGCGCGAGGCCCGGCAGCAGGCCCGATCCACCGTGCGTCGTCCCGGGCGCTGAGGGGCGGCCCCGGTGTTCTCGCGCCGCAGGGACGAGTACGACGTCTTCGACGGCTTCGGTCGGTACGGCCTGATCTGGACCAACGAGGGCCTCAACGAGGGCCTTGAGGCCGAGGAACCCGAGGCGGACTCGGACTGCGCGGCGGCCGGGCGCGACCTGATCGGCGGGCTGCGGGCCCAGGTCGAACCCGTGTGGGAGCGCTCGCGGCGCGGCCTGATCCCGGTGGCCGTGCTGCTGGCGATCTGCGTCGCGGCCGGCGTGCTCACGATCGGCCGGGGCGAGCCCGCCTCCCGGGTGGCCGCGGACCGTGCCCGGCACGCGTCCGGGCCGGCGCCGGTGGCGAGCGTGGCCGCACCGGCCCGCCCGGTGCCGCCCGCCCGAGCACCCGCGACGCCTCGGGGTGCGCAGGGCAAGGTGGTGCTCCTCGATCAGAGCAAGGTGCCCGCGCTGGCGAAGCGCATGGCCCGGCGGCTGGAGGCGGCGGGCTGGGAGGTCACCGGAACGGACGTGTTCCGCGGTTCGGTCTCGGCCACCACCGTCTACCACCCCGCCGGGCAGGAGAGACAGGCCCGCGCGCTGGCCGCCGCACTGCCCGGGATCGGCCGGATCAAGCCGGTTTTCGGTGGCATCCCGCAGCGTCGACTCACCGTGATCGTGGTCGACGACCAGGTGGTCCCGCTGGCCGACCGTCTGCTCGGTTCACTGACCACTGGGTAGGTTGGACGCCATGACCACGAACCGGTCCACGCTGCCCGAACCCATCACGCCGGCCGGCCGAGCGGGCCTTGCCGCGTTGCTCGGTGAGCCGGCCCGAGCCGTCGTCGCCCTCGACTTCGACGGCACCCTGGCTCCGATCGTCGACCACCCGGACCAGGCGCGCGCGGACATGCGCGCGGTGACCGCGCTGTCTCGACTGACCCCGCACCTGGCCGCGGTGGTGATCGTGACCGGCCGCCCGGCCGCGGTCGCCGTCGAGTACGGCCGCTTTCGCGGCGTGCCCGGACTCGAACGCCTCGTCGTGCTCGGCCACTACGGCCTGGAGCGCTGGGACGCGGCGACCGGCCGGGTCAGCGCGCCGGAGCCGCCGCGCGGGGTGCAGGAGGTACGCCTCGCACTGCCCGGCCTGCTCCAGACGCTCGACCTGTGGAGCAGCACCTGGGTCGAGGACAAGGGCAGCGCGCTCGCCGTGCACACCCGCCGCGCACCGGACCCGGACGCCGCGCTCGCGCTGCTGCGCGACCCGCTCGGCGAGCTTGCGGCGCGGCACGACCTGGCCGTCGAGCCCGGCCGCTACGTGCTCGAACTGCGCCCGCGCGGGATGGACAAGGGCCGCGCGCTGACCGGCTTCCTCAAGGAGATGCAGGCCGGCTCGGTCCTGTTCGCCGGCGACGACCTGGGCGACCTCGCCGCGTTCGAGGCCGTCGAGGAGGTGCGCGACCAGGGCACCGCCGGCCTCACCGTGTGCAGCGGCTCGGCCGAGGTGCACGCCCTCGCCGAACGCGCCGACCTGGTCGTCGCCGGCCCCGACGGCGTCGCCGATCTGCTCACCGCCCTCGCCGACCACGTCGAATCGGCCGGGTAGGTCCGGTTCGACGGATCCGACGGGACCGTGCCGCCGGGCACCGTCCGCACACCCGGCCGCCGGTTGGCCCGGACGTACGCGCGCACGGTCGGGACGCGCCGGCGATCCCCGAACTTCCCGCGCACGGTTCGGGGATCGCCGCCGCGACCGCGAAGCGTGCCCGCGGGTCCAGCAGCAACGCGGCGATCGCCCCCGCTCCACCCCGCCTGCCGCACCGCCCCTGCCGCACCGCGTCCGCCCGGCCCGTCGGGCGTCCGCGCCGGCCCGTTCCGCGCCCGCGACCGAGCATGGCCCGGCAAAGGGAGTTGATGGCAGAGGCGGACTGGCCTAGGCTCGCTGGTTCCGCTGCCCCACCCAGTGCAGTGATCGGGAATCGTCCTCGGCGCCCGGCACCGGTGGGCCGCGCGGGCCGCCGCCTTCGGGCACCCGGCTCGCGCCCTCCGCAGGGGCGCACCAGGACGTGGCATCGCACACGGCCGGGCTCCGAATTGTCGCCGCCACGAACCGGAGAGACATGTCCGCGCCCGCCACCACCGGCTCCGCCCTGCCCACTCCCGACGCGCTCGCCGTCGAACGCGCCTACCTGGACGCCTCCCGCGCCGCGCTGCGCCGGATGCGCGAGGAGACCGAGGCGCTCGACCTGCGTGACGTCGGCGCCACCGCCGTCGCCAACGAGACCGCCCAGCACCTGATCGCCAAGCGCATCGCCGCACTGGCCGACCACGCCGGCTCACCGCTGTTCTTCGGCCGGGTCGACGGCCGATTCGCCGACGGCGTCGAGGACGCCGAACCGGTCGAGGTGAGCGCCGACCCGAGCAAGCCCGTCGAATCCTTCTGGATCGGCCGTCGGCACGTACACGACGAACTCGGCGACCCGATGGTGGTGGACTGGCGCGCGCCGCTGTCCCGCGCGTTCTACCGCGCCAACCGGGCCGAACCGCTCGGTGTCGAGCTGCGCCGCCGCTTCGGCTGGACGACCGGCGAGCTGACCGCGTTCGAGGACGAGCACCTGACCGACCCGGACGAGGTCGACACCGCCAGTGGCATCCTCGCGGCGGAGATCGAGCGCCCGCGCATGGGCCCGATGCGTGACATCGTGGCGACCATCCAGCCCGAGCAGGACGAGATCGTGCGTTCCGATCTGGGCCACACGCTGTGCGTACAGGGCGCGCCCGGCACCGGCAAGACCGCCGTCGGCCTGCACCGCGTGGCCTGGCTGCTGTACGCCTACCGGGACCGCCTCGCCCGCAGCGGCACCCTGGTGGTCGGCCCGAACCGGGCCTTCCTCGACTACATCCAGCAGGTGCTGCCCGCCCTCGGTGAGATCGAGGTCGGTCAGACCACCGTCGAGGACCTGGTCACCCGCACCTCCAAGATCAAGGTCCGGGCGCTGGACGAGGCGGTGTCCGGCACGATCAAGGGCGACGCGCGGATGGCCGACGTGCTGCGCCGTGCGGTGTGGTCGGGACTGAGGGCGCCGACGGAGTCGGTGGCCGTGGTCCGCGACTCGCGCACCTGGCGGCTCGCGGTGTACGAGGTCGAGGAACTGGTCGCCGCGCTGCGCACGCGCGACGTGCGCTACGGCGCGGCCCGCGACATGCTCCGGCAACGCATCGCACACGCGCTGCTGACCAAGATGGAGGAGCGCGGCGAGTCCCCGGACGACCGGGTCCAGGACGCGGTCGCGCGCAGCCGACCGGTCAAGGCGGCGGTGGACGCGATGTGGCCGGCGGTGGATCCGCTCAAGCTGGTCTTCCGGCTGCTGGGCGACGCCGACTTCCGGGCCGCGTGCGCGGACGGCGTGCTGACCGCCGAGGAACAGGCCGCGATCGGCTGGGCCACGCCGCCGCGCGGGGTGGGATCCGCGCGTTGGACCGTGGCCGACGCGGTGCTCGTGGACGAGACCGCCGACCTGCTCTACCGCACCGGTGGCTACGGACACGTGGTGATCGACGAGGCGCAGGACCTGTCCCCGATGCAGTTGCGCGCGGTGGGCCGGCGCTGCTCCACCGGCTCGGCGACGGTGCTCGGCGACATCGCGCAGGGCACCACGCCGTGGGCCACCCCCGGTTGGCGGCAGACGCTGCATCACCTGGGACACGAGGGGGCCAGGATCGAGGAGCTGACCCGGGGCTTCCGAGTGCCGCTGCAGATCCTGGAGTTCGCCAGTCGGTTGTTGCCGCTGATCGCGCCGGGCCTGGCACCCGCGTCCTCGGTTCGGCAGGCGGCGGGCGCACTGGAACTGCGTCCGGTCGAGGCCGACGCACTGGCTGCGCGATCCGCCGAGGCGGCGGTCGAACTGCTCGACCACGAGGGCTCGATCGGCCTGATCTGCGCCGACGCGCGGGTGCCGGAGGTGGCCACCGCGCTGCGCGCGGGCGGCGTCGCGCACCGGGTCCTGGGCGCGGACGGCGACGCCGAACAGGCCCGGATCAGCGTGGTGCCCGCGTCTCTGGCCAAGGGTCTGGAGTTCGACCACGTCGCGGTCGCCGAACCGGCCGAGATCGTCGACGCCGAGGCCCAGGGGCTGCGCCGGCTCTACGTGGTGCTCACCCGCGCGGTGTCCGGACTGATCGTGCTGCACGCGCGCCCGCTCCCGGGGCCGCTGGCCGCGTCGGCCGTTGCCGGTCGATCGGCAAGTGATCGCCGTGCGATCGGCATCCAATACGAGTGAACCGCGTGTGTCGGACCGGTTGGTGGTCGGCTTCGCTCGCTCGTTCTGCCATGCTGGCCGGGTGGAACGCATCCAGGAGTCCGCGACTGTGACGCTGCGGGACCAGTGGGCCCGGCTCGTCGGTGAGCACGCCGAGGCCGGCGCCGTCGTCGAGAGCCTGCTGGCGCGCTACGCCGAGCCGCACCGCCGCTATCACGACACCGACCATCTGCGCACCGTGCTCGACCTGATCGGCGAGTTGGCCTACGAGGCCGACGACGTCGACGCCGTCATGCTCGCCGCGTGGTTCCACGACGCGGTCTACGACCCGGCCCGGGCCGACAACGAGGAGCGCAGCGCGCGGCTGGCCGAACGCGGCCTGCGCGAGGCGGGCGTGGCCCCGGCCCTGGTGGCCGAGACGGTGCGCCTGGTCCGGGTGACCGCCGAGCACGCGCCCGGCGAATCCGATCACAACGCGCACGTGTTGTGCGACGCGGACCTGGCCATCCTGGCCGCCGACCGCGAGCGCTACGAGGCGTACACGGCGGCGGTCCGCGAGGAGTACGCGTTCGTCCCGGACGAGGCGTTCCGGGCCGCCCGCGCCGCGGTGCTGCGCGACCTGATGTCGCTGCCCCGGCTGTTCCACACCCGGCTGGGCGCGGCCCGGTACGAGGAGGCGGCCCGCTACAACATGCGCGCCGAGCTGGAGCGGCTGGAGGGCACCATCCCGCGCCAGCAGTCCTGACCCGCCCCCGACCGGTCAGCGTGGTCGGTACCGCTTGCGCCGGCGCAGGCCCGCCGCGGTCAGCCGGACCACCAGTTCCCGACTGGAGACCGGCTCCGCCCCCTGGGCCAGCGCCCGGGTGTACAGGTCGGCCGGGACGTCGTAGTGATCCCGATCGAACGCGCGTTCGGGTGCGCCGAGTTCGCGCGCGAACGCGTGCAGCTCGGCATGCGAGACGTCGCTGACCAGGTGCGACCACAGCCGCCCGCGTCCGGGCCAGGCCGGGGGATCGATGAGAAGTGCCACACGCTCGATTCTCGTATACGCCGCGATCGCGCACACTTGTCGACCATGAGCAAGGATCCGACCGACGTCGCCCTGTTGACCGCCCGCGCCCTGGTCCTGGCCGACCTGCGCACGCACGGCGTCGAGACCCCCGAGACCGTGACCGTGGTAGAGCACGCCCTGGTCGAGCGCAAGTGGTGGGTCGAGCAGTGGCCTGACGGCGCCGCGTACGTCCCCGGACTGATCGGGCAGGACGTCCAGGAGGCGCTTACCGAACAGGGCACGGTGTGGCCGTCGTGCCCACGGCACGACGACCACCCGCTCTACCTCGAACCCGAGCTGGGCGAGGACCCGCACTGGGTCTGCGAACGAGACGCCGAGGTGATCGCCCCGCTCGGCGGCCTCACCCGGACTCAGCCGCCGAACGAGCGCGCGGTCAACGACGCGTAGACCGGCCGATCGCCGCCCATCGCATACGCGCCGACGAACCGCTCGCTCTCGACCCGACCCACCGTGACACCGGCGTGCGTGTGCTCCGGGGCCGGTGCCACCGGGTGGGCGCCGGCGTCGTCCAGCGTGCGCTCGGCGCGCCGCTGCTCCTCGGCGTCGGCGGCCCGCAGCGCCTCGGCGAGCACGTCGTAGGGATCACCGGCCGCCGCCCCGTCGCCGCCGGGCAGGTTCAGCACGGTTCGGCTCGGCGGCGGATCCCCCGGGTCGTGCAGACCGTAGCGAACCGCCTCCGCGCCGTAGCAGAACCTGATCAGCGGCTCCCACATCGCCGACCAGTACGCCCGCGAAGGTGCCCGCTCGATCCCGGCGATCTCGCCGTCGAGCAGCACCACCGCGCCCACCTGGTCCTCGACGCACTCGAACTCGGCGACGAAACGTTCGAGCTCGACCGCGAAGTGCTTGAGGAACAGCACCAGGTTCCCGGTCTCGGCGAGGCCGGAGGACGCGTTGAACCGCTGGACGGCCGGCCACAGCCGGCTGTACCCGTCCGCGTCCGCACTCGCCGAGGCGGCGGCGCGCAGCGCGAGCGGCAGCACCGCGAGCGGCTGCGCCGCCTCGGTGATCAGGCCGGACTGGGTCTGCTGGACGCACATCGCCGCGTCGAAGGCGAGTCGGTCCGAGGGCTCGACCAGGGCGGCCCGCGGCATCGCGTGGTCCTGCGCGCTGTGCTCGACGATCACCGCGAGGTGACACGGGACCAGCGCGACGTTCGGCGTGTGGTTGACGAAGGTGAGCGTGCCGTAGCCGCTCGTGCCGATCCACAGATCGGTCGGGAGCGTGACGGCGGGCGCGTCGCACGTGTCGCCGAGCAGCGGCAGCACCTGCATCCGGCCGACGCTCTGCACCCGACCGAGGGTGCAGCCGGCCAGCAGGTCGCCGATCGGCAGCGGGGCATGGGTGAGGGTGTTCATCCGGTCACCTCCAGGTCGGCCAGGCGCAGCAGGGCGGGTACGGCGGCGGCCGGGTCGATGGTCAACATCAGCCGACACCAGGCGAGTTCGAGAGCCTCGGGACGATGCACGGGAGCAAGCGGCAGGTCCGGCGCGTAGCCGCGCAGGCCGGCCGCCTCGGCCGCGAGCACGGGCGAGAGCTGGACCACGGGCACCGCGATGCCGAGCGTGCGGGCCGCGTCGAGCACCTGCGCGAACCGCCCGGCGGGCGCGTTCTCGTAGCCGTCGCCGATCACCACGATCAGCTCGGGCCCGGTGCGCAGCGCGGCGACCAGGCCCTCGGCCGCCGCGGTCGCCCCGGCGGGCCGCACGAGCCGGCCGTCCGGGACGCCGCCGATCCACACCTCGTGGCACTGCCCGGCCGCCGCCCGCAACGCGTCGCGCAGCGCGAGCACGGTCGCGATCGGTCGCAGCGGCTGATCGGTACCGCCGCGCATCGAGGCGGACCCGTCCAGCACCAGGGCGATCCGGCGGCCGGCCAGGTCGAGCCCGGCCGCACCGGCGGCGGCCCGCCGATCCAGCGCCGCAGCGACGTCGTCGGTCATTCCGGTGGCGTACGCGTACAGGTACAGCCGGACCGCGTCGTAGCGGTCGAGGTCGACCTCGACCGCTACGCCCGCGCGCTCGGCCTGCCGCTGCCCGGCCAGCCGCTGTCCGACGGTCAGTCGATCGGCGGTCAGCTCCAGCGCGCGTGCGGGCTTCTCGTCCGGGTGGAACCGGCCGCGCAGCCCTTCGAGCGTCTCGTACGGCAGCGCGGCGCCCGCGGCCAGGTCGGTGCGGGCGGCCCGATACGCGAGCGGCAGCGGCAGCGTGTACGGGCCGTCGGCGCCGAGCACGAACGCGACGCACTCGTGCGCGAGGGCCGGATCGGCCGCCCAGCGGTCGATCTCGCGGGCCAGGATGCGTCGTTCCTTCGGATCGAGTTCCGCGCCGCCGAGCCGCTTGGTCAGGATCGAGCGCAGGATGCCGCTCAGCCGCAGGCCCCACGCGTGCCGCAGCGCGCCGGCGAGCTTGTCCCGGTAGCGCACCGACCACAGCTCCAGCGAGCCGGAGCCGAGCACGGTGCGCAGGATCAGCCGGCGTACCCGAGCGTTGTTCACCCGCCGCTCGGCCAGCAGGCCGAACAGCTTGAGCCGGCGCGGCACGGTCAGCGTGGCGACCGCGTTGTACACGGCGGTGCCGTCGTCCTCGTGTGCGGGCGTATCGAGCAGCTGGAGCACGCCGAGCTGTCGACTGCGGTCGGTGGCTCCAGGGGAGCACACGAGACCCGCGTACAGCCGACGATCCAGCGCGGCCATCGCGCGGTGGGCGTCCCGTTCCAGCGCGAGCTGCTCGTCGCGGGTGTTGTAGAAGGAGGCCCGCCCGGTCGCGGCCACGGCGACGTCCAGAAAGCGGACGACGGTGGCGGCGGCCTCGGCGCGGGCCGGGTTTTCGGCGCTCAGGGCGCGCGTGATCTCGGTCATCGAAAGGCTCCCCCGTGGGCACCCGGGGCATGTCGCGGGTCCGGTGTGGGTCCCTGGACGAGCCGTGGGACCGCTTCCAACCCTTGGGAAACGGCTCTGTACGAACGCGCAGTTCCCCGGGTGCAATGGCATGCGACTCCGGGCAGGTCACGGGTCCCGGACAGGGATTCGAACCCCAAACACTTCGAAAGTGTTTGTACACCAAGACGGAAGGAACGCGTAGTTCCCGGAGTCGCGTTACGAGCCTACGAGCGAGCGGCCGCCGATGCCGGCGAATATCACCTCGGCGGCAAACCCGAGGTGTCCAGCTCGATCCCGAACGGCTCGGGGATGACGACCGATCCGCCGCTCCACACCGAGATGCTGAAACGCACCGCATCCAACGGGAGCGGCCCGACGCAGTTGCCAATGGAGTTCATCCGCGAACGTTTCGAACAGCGCCGGAAGGCCCTGGTTACGACGCGAAAGAGGCGGCCCCCCGAAGGGGACCGCCTCTCGCTCAAACCACTGACCGTGCGTCAGGTCGACCGATCCTCAGCGGATCAGAAGTCCATGCCGCCCATGTCCGGAGCGCCGCCGGCCGGGGCCGGGTTCTTCTCCGGCTTGTCGGCGATGACAGCCTCGGTGGTCAGGAACAGCGCGGCGATCGACGCGGCGTTCTGCAGCGCGGAACGGGTGACCTTCGCCGGGTCGATGATGCCCTCGGCGATGAGGTCCACGTACTCGCCGGTCGCGGCGTTGAGGCCGTGACCCGGGGTCAGGTTGCGCACCTTCTCCACAACCACGCCGCCCTCGAGGCCGGCGTTGACCGCGATCTGCTTGAGCGGGGCCTCGACGGCCAGGCGCACGATGCTCGCGCCGGTGGCCTCGTCGCCGTCCAGCTCGAGCTTGTCGAACGCGATGGTGGACGCCTGGAGCAGGGCCACGCCACCACCGGCGACGATGCCCTCCTCGACGGCGGCCTTCGCGTTGCGCACCGCGTCCTCGATGCGGTGCTTGCGCTCCTTGAGCTCGACCTCGGTCGCGGCACCGGCCTTGATCACGGCCACGCCGCCGGCCAGCTTCGCGAGGCGCTCCTGGAGCTTCTCGCGGTCGTAGTCCGAGTCGGAGTTCTCGATCTCGGCGCGGATCTGGTTGACCCGACCCGCGACCTGGTCCGAGTCACCGGCGCCGTCGACGATGGTGGTCTCGTCCTTGGTGACGACGACCTTGCGGGCGCGGCCGAGGAGTTCGAGACCCGCGGTGTCGAGCTTGAGGCCGACCTCCTCGGAGATGACCTGGCCACCGGTGAGGATGGCGATGTCGCCGAGCATGGCCTTGCGACGGTCGCCGAAGCCCGGAGCCTTGACGGCGACGGACTTGAAGGTGCCGCGGATCTTGTTGACGACGAGCGTGGCCAGGGCCTCGCCCTCGACGTCCTCGGAGATGATCATGAGCGGCTTGCCCGACTGCATGACCTTCTCCAGCAGCGGGAGGAGGTCCTTCACCGAGGTGATCTTCGAGTTGACGATGAGCACGTAGGCGTCTTCGAGGACGGCCTCCATGCGCTCCATGTCGGTCGCGAAGTACGGCGAGATGTAGCCCTTGTCGAAGCGCATGCCCTCGGTGAGCTCGAGCTCGAGACCGAAGGTGTTGCTCTCCTCGACGGTGATGACGCCTTCCTTGCCGACCTTGTCCATGGCCTCGGCGATCATCTCGCCGATCAGGGGGTCAGCGGCGGAGATCGAGGCGGTGGAGGCGATCTGCTCCTTCGTCTCGACGTCCTTGGCGAGCGCGAGCAGCTGCTCGGAGACGGCCTCGACGGCCTTCTCGATGCCACGCTTGAGGGCCATCGGGTTCGCGCCGGCGGCCACGTTGCGCAGGCCCTCGCGTACGAGCGCCTGGGCGAGGACGGTCGCGGTCGTCGTACCGTCACCGGCGACGTCGTCCGTCTTCTTCGCGACCTCCTTGACCAGCTCGGCACCGATCTTTTCGTACGGGTCCTCGAGCTCGATCTCCTTGGCGATGCTCACACCATCGTTGGTGATGGTGGGCGCACCCCACTTCTTCTCGAGCACGACGTTGCGGCCCTTGGGGCCCAGCGTGACCTTGACGGCGTCGGCGAGCTGGTTCATCCCGCGCTCGAGGCCGCGGCGCGCTTCCTCGTTGAACGCGATGATCTTGGCCATGTGGTGAAGTCCTCCCAGAACGGGGGTGAGTGCCGGACCGCACTGGCGCCCGCGACGGACGACTCGACCACCGCGAGGATCCCTCCCTCACGGGCGTCGAGCCTCACCGGCTCGGTCCGTTTCTGTCACTCTCACATCCAGAGTGCTAACGCCAATGATTAGCACTCGGCCATGCCGAGTGCAAGCGCAACGGCGGGTCCCGACCCGTCCGTGCGCACACCCGCGCGTGTCGCACGCGGCGGGGGGCGTCGACGGGCCCGACCGACCGTGATCGGCCGCACGAGGCCCCGGACGCACAACGACCGGGGCCCGGCCCCCGCATGGCGGGAAGGCCGGGCCCCGGTCACCGATCGAACCCGATCCGACGATCCGACGAGGGATCGGCAGGGGTCGGGGGATCGGACATGATGTGTGTTGCGGTGTGTCGTGCAGTCCGTGGTGTGGACCGTTTCAAGCAGAGGAGCGGATTGCCCCCTGGTTCAGGCGGTGACGCGGACCATGTCGGCCTGCGGCCCCTTCTGCCCCTGCGAGATCTCGAACTCGACTCGCTGCCCCTCCTCGAGCGTCCGGTACCCGTCCATCTGGATCGCGCTGTAGTGGACGAAAACGTCCGCACCACCGTCGACCGCGATGAAGCCGTACCCCTTCTCCGCGTTGAACCACTTGACGGCGCCCTGAGCCATTCCTAACTCCCCTGTTACTGGCCCTTTCACGGATACTGCACGCCGCAGCTCCGGGTTCGTATCCAGAAGGACCCGGCCTTCCGCTACGACCGCGGCTGAATGTATCCGGACGGATGCCCGGAGCAACAGGTCAATCGGACGAGAATTCCCGAGTGAATAAAGTTCGCATTCTTCGCGAGTCGCCAGGAAAGCTGTATTTCAATCCGCCAGGAAGGCGACTTTTCACACATAACGGATGTGATCCCGACCACGGGTTTACCGACGCGTCGCCGTCAAAGTCGGGAAATGGACCCGGTTAAACACGTGTAACCCACCAACGCCGTGGTGACGAAGAAATCCGCTGCCCGGGCTGTCGGGCAGCGGATTTCTCGGTTCCGTTTCGGGTCCCGGTCGATGAAGATCGGGACCGTCGGCCTATCGCGTCAGCAACCGCCGGCGACCGCCGGGATGATCGAAACGGTTCCCTTGTCGGGGGTGGCCGTGGCGAGACCGTCCGCGAAGCGCACATCCTCGTCGTCCACGTACAGATTCACAAAGCGACGCAGCTTGCCCTCGTCGTCGAGGATGCGCGCGCGAATTCCGGTGTGGTCCTTTTCCAAGGCATCCAGGACCTCGGCGAGGGTCGCCCCCTCGACGGACACCTCGGCCGCCCCGCCCGTGTAGGTGCGCAGGATCGTCGGGATGCGAACGGAGACGCTCATGCCAGGCCGGCCTTTCGGAAGGAATCCAGAGTGGGTCGAATGGTCGCGGTGGCGCCGGTGGTCGGCGTGACCGCGTCCAACGTCTTGAGGCCGTCGCCCGTGTTGAGCACGACCGTCTCGGCGTCCGGGTCCAGCGCGCCGGACGCGAGCAGCTTGCGCAGGCAGCCGACGGTCACGCCGCCGGCGGTCTCGCCGAAGATGCCCTCGGTACGGGCCAGCAGCTTCATCGCCTCGACCACCTCGGCGTCGGTCACGTCCTCCACCGCGCCGCCGGTGCGCTTGCACACGTCCAGCACATAGGGGCCGTCGGCCGGGTTGCCGATCGCGAGCGACTTGGCGATCGTGTCCGGGCGCACCGGACGGATCACGTCGTGGCCGGCCTTCCACGCGGCGGCCACCGGGGAGCACCCGGTGGCCTGCGCGCCGAAGATCTTGTACGGCGCGTCCTCGACCAGGCCGAGTGCGATCAGCTCGCGGAATCCCTTGTCGATCTTGGTCAGCTGCGAACCGGACGCGATCGGAATGACGATCTGCTCCGGCAGTCGCCAGCCGAGCTGTTCGGCGATCTCGTAGGCGAGCGTCTTGGAACCCTCGCCGTAGTACGGCCGCAGGTTGACGTTGACGAAGCCCCAGTCCTCGCCGGCCGGGTCGCCGATCAGCTCCGAGCAGAACCGGTTGACCTCGTCGTAGGTGCCCTCGATGGCGACCAGCTCGCCGCCGTAGACGGCCGCCGTGACGACCTTGCCGGCTTCCAGGTCGGCCGGGATGAACACGCAGCTGCGCAGGCCCGCCCGAGCGGCGGCGGCGCCCACCGCGCCGGCCAGGTTGCCGGTGGAGGAGCAGGAGAGGGTGGTGAAGCCGAAGGTGCGTGCGGCCTCGACGGCGATCGCGACCACGCGGTCCTTGAAGGAGTGCGTCGGGTTGCCCGAGTCGTCCTTGACGTGCAGGTTTCGAATGCCCAGCGCACGGCCCAGGTTCTCGGTACGGACGAGCTTGGTGAATCCGGGGTTCAGGTTGGGCCGGGACGCGACGTCCGCGGCGACCGGCAGGAGCGGCGCGTACCGCCAGATGTTCTGCGGGCCGGCCTCGATCTGCTCCCGCGTGACGGTGCCGAAGTCGTAGGCGACCTCGAGCGGGCCGAAACAGGACTCGCAAGCGTACTTCGGGCCGAGTTCGGTGCGTTCGCCGCACTCGCGACACGACAGCGCGGCGGCCGGACCGAAGGAGGCGGAGGTGGCGTCGGTGGAGCGGGTGGCGGTGGGTGTCGCCATGGCGAGGGCCTTTCTGTCCTCATCTTTACCCGTGGGGTCCCACGGGCCGGACTTGGCACCTGTCCGACCCGCCGGTGCTCGCTCGCGCCGAAAGCGCGTCACGAGGAATGACGATCGGATGGTTGCCGGGGCTTCAACGGGCCGTTCCCTCTGCCCCTCTGGATGAGCTGCTATGGCGGTGGACACACCCTTCGCCGGGTGGCCGGTCCGCGTTTGTCCGGCCCGACGTGCGATCGTCGTAACCGGTGACGACGACTGTAACCGAACCGGTGCCGCGTCGATCATCCGGTCCACCTCGCGAGACGATAAAGGGTGGCCGCGACCGAGGCCGGAACACCGGCGACGACAGGGGATTTCGAACGTGCAGCCCGAGGTGAGCGCCTGGCTTCGACGACGGTCCTCCGTCGCCGCGGACTGGCCCGTCGACACGCTTCTTGACGCCAAACGCGACACCCGGGTCAGCGTCGTCCTGCCCGCGCTGAACGAGGCGGCGACCGTCGGGGACATCGTCAAGGTGATCCGGACCGAGCTGATCGAGCGCGCGCCGCTGGTGGACGAGCTCGTGGTCGTCGACTCCGGATCCACCGACGACACCGGCAAGGTCGCCGCCGACGCGGGCGCACGGGTCGTGCACCGCGACGACATCCTGCCCGCGCTGGCTACCGTGCGCGGCAAGGGCGAGGTGTTGTGGCGCTCACTCCTGGTCACCGACGGCGACATCGTGGCGTTCGTGGACGCCGACCTGAAGGACTTCTCGGCGGACTTCGTCACCGGCATCCTGGGCCCGCTGCTCACCGACCCCTCGGTGCAACTGGTCAAGGCCATGTACGACCGGCCGCTGGAGATCGGCGACACGATCGTGCCCGCGGGCGGTGGCCGGGTCACCGAGCTGGTCGCGCGCCCGCTGCTCAACCTGCACTGGCCCGAGCTGGCCGGTTTCGTCCAGCCGCTGGGCGGCGAGTACGCGGCCCGGCGCTCGCTCCTGGAACAGTTGCCCTTCCCGTGCGGCTACGGCATCGAGACCGCGATGCTCGTGGACACCCTGCGCCTGGTCGGCCTGGACGCGATGGCCCAGGTGGACGTGGGCGTGCGCCGGCACAGCCACCAGGACGAGGCCGGACTCGGCCGGATGGCGGCGGAGATACTCCAGGCCGTCGAGCGCCGGCTGCGCCGCGGCCCCACGGGCGCGCACCCAATCGAGCTCAGCACCGCACTGACCCAGTTCGAGCGGGACGAGCAGGGCTTCCGGCTGCGCACGCACGACGTCGCGGCCCGGGAGCGGCCGCCGATGGCGACGGTGCCCGAGTACCGTGCGCGGACCCGCCTGGTCGGGCGCTGAGCGTCGGTTTCGCGCCATCCGCCGGATGGCGTCGGCCCGGTGCCGGCCGCCCGCTCAGCCGCTCAGGACCGCCGCGACCCGGCGCGCGGATTCCTCCTCGTTCGCCCGCACCCGCGTCAGCGCCGCCGCCTCACGCTCGATCGCCTGCCGCTGGTAGGCGACGTCGACCGCGTACCAGGTGCCCGCCACGTTGTGCTCCGCCTTGCAGGCCACCGTCGCGCTCGCCGCGGCGATCTCGCGCGCGCTCGGCGCGGGCGTGTCCCAGGCCGGATCGCCGCCGGCCGCCAACGGGTCGGGGTAGTCGAACCCCTTCGCGCGCATGCAGGCCGACCACTGGGCCAGCACCCCCCGCACCCGAGGATCGGCCCGCGAGCGCTCGAACGACTCCACGTCCAGCCGACTCGGCAGCGCCGCGCGCTCCAGCGCCGGATCCACGCCCAGCGCGAACCGTGCCTCGCCCAGACAGCCCGGCCCCGGCCGATCGATGCCCTCGTTCGGCGCCGGTGGTACACCGTCCGCCCCGGCCGCGCCGTACAGCGCCACGGCCAGCTCCCGGCTCGGGGCCGGCGCACTCGGCTTGTCCGTACCGCCGCCGACGGCGCCCGGCGGCCGAAAGCCCCACGTGGCCACCTCGACCGGGTCGCCCACGCCGTACCGGCGCTCGGTGCGCGACTTCAACACCGGTCCGCCGTCCGCGGCCGGCGGCGCCTGGTACGTCAGGCCCAGCCGGGCCAGGCAGTCGCGGATCAGCACCGCCTCGGCCGAGGCCCGCCGGGCGCGCTGCTCCCGGGTCGGCAGGTAGGCCGCGATCGGCAGGTCGAGCCCGGTCACGTCGCCGGTCACGGGGATCGCCGCCGGCGGCGGGGCGCCCGACGCGCCGGCGGCCGCGGG
>NZ_JBEXCV010000023.1:0-79725 GCF_040605455.1 Embleya sp. NPDC005575
AGCACAAGGCCGCCGCAGCGGCGCAGCAGTTGGGCCGGCTGGGCGGGCAGGCCCGGGCGGCGGCGGGCGAGGCCGAACGGTTGGCGCGTGCGGTGGCCGAGGCCGAGGCGGCGCGCGCGCAGGAGGAGCTCAAGGTCGAGGAGCTCGCGGCTCGGCTGGAGGCGGCGCAGGAGTACAACGCGGCCGAGGGCGACGAGGAGCCGGACACCGCCGAGCGGGACCGGTTCGCGGGCGCCGCGAGCGCCGCGCGGCAGGCCGAGATGGAGGCCCGCCTCGCGGTGCGTACGCACGAGGAGCGGGGCCGGTCGCTGGCCGGTCGGGCCGACGCACTCGATCGGGGCGCGCGGGCCGAGCGCGAGGCGCGGGCGAGCGCGGCCCGGCGCCGGGAGCGGATGGCGGTGGAGGCGCGGATCGCGGGCGCGGTGCTCGCGGGCACCGAGGTGCTGCTGCGGTATGTCGAGGCGTCGTTGGCCCGGGCCGGGGCCGAACGCGACGCGGCGGAGGGCGCCCGGGCCGCGCACGAGGCGGAGCTGGCCCGCGAGCGCGGCCGGTCCCGCGGCTTCGCCGCCGAGCTGGAGAAGTTGACCGACTCGGTGCACCGAGACGAGATGTTGCGCGCCGAGAAGCGGCTGCGGGTCGAGCAGCTGGAGGCGAAGTCGCTGGAGGAGCACGGGATCGAGGCCGAGGGCCTGCTGGCCGAGTACGGCCCGGACCAGCCCGTCCCGCCGTCGCCGCCGGCCGAGGGCGAGGAACGCGACCCGGATTCACCACAGGCGCAGCCGCGTCCCTACGTGCGGGCCGAGCAGGAGAAGCGGCTGCGCGCGGCGGAGAAGGCACACGTGCAACTGGGCAAGGTGAACCCGCTCGCGTTGGAGGAGTTCGCAGCTCTGGAGGAGCGGCACAACTTCCTCACCGAGCAGTTGGAGGACCTGAAGAACACCCGCCGGGATCTGATGACGGTGGTCAAGGAGGTGGACGAGCGGGTCGAGCAGGTCTTCACGGCGGCCTATCACGACACCGCGCGCGAGTTCGTGGGCGTGTTCGCGCGGTTGTTCCCGGGCGGGGAGGGCCGGCTGATCCTGACCGATCCGGACGACATGCTGACCACCGGCATCGAGGTGGAGGCCCGGCCGCCGGGCAAGAAGGTCAAGCGGCTGTCGCTGCTCTCCGGCGGCGAGCGCTCGCTGACCGCGGTGGCCCTGTTGGTGGCGATCTTCAAGGCCCGGCCCAGTCCGTTCTACGTGATGGACGAGGTCGAGGCGGCGCTGGACGACATGAACCTACAGCGGCTGATCGGGATCTTCGCGGAGCTGCGGGAGAGTTCGCAGCTGATCGTGATCACCCACCAAAAGCGCACGATGGAGGTGGCCGACGCGCTGTACGGTGTCTCGATGCGCGGCGACGGGGTCACCACGGTGATCAGTCAGCGGCTGCGCCAAGAGGACCGGCGGGTCGCGTCCGAGCATGCGGAGCCGATGAGCGGGGTGGCCGCGGGCGGGTGAACCCGAGCGGCGGCCACACCCCGGTCGAGTCGAGGGTGTGACCGCCGCTGCTCGCAAGCCGGCCGTGTCATCGGGCCGGCGGCTACCGGGTCACCGGGTCGCTGTGTCACTCCGCCGGGACGTTGCGCGGCATGACCTTGTCGTTGAACAGTTGCAGGCTGGCCCAGCCCGCGTCGATCGGCAGGCCGCCGACCAGCGGGTGCAGGATCAGCGCGTCGGTCAGGCCGCCGCTCTGGCCGATCTCGACGCACTCGTCGGGGGTGAGGCAGCAGTAGATGCCCTCCTCGCGCAGCGCGTCGACCGTGGTGGCCGCGGACTCGACCACCGAGGCGATGTCCGGGGTCTGCCAGCCGGCGTACGTGGTGGCCTCGTGCAGGAAGTACTCGCCGTACTCGGCCCACGCCTTGTCCGGGTCCTCGGTGCAGAAGATCATCCGGGTCTTGACCGGCGGCAGGATCGCGAAGCCGCCCTCGAAACCTTCCTCGGCCGCGAGCTCGTAGTAGTACTGCTCCAGCTCCGGGATCGGCGCCGCGGCGTAGAACGGCAGGCGCAGGCGGACCGCGCGGCGTACGGACGCCTTGGCGGTGCCGCCGACCATGACCATCGGGTGCGGGTCGGTGAACGGCTTGGGGGTGACCCGGACGGTGGTGCCGCGGTACTCGAACGGCTCGCCGGTCCACGCCTTGAGCAGCGTCTCCAGCACCTCGTCCTGGATCTTCCCGCGCCGCTTCCAGTCCTTGCCGAGCGCCGCGTACTCCTCGGGCCGGTAGCCCAGGCCCGCGACGAGCGAGAGACGGCCGCCGCTGATGTTGTCCAGGACGGCTATGTCCTCGGCGAGCCGGATCGGGTCGTAGAGCGGGGCGAGCAGCGCGCAGACGATCACGCCGATCCGCTCGGTGGCGCCGAAGATCGCGCCTGCGGTGCTCAGCGGGGAGGGGCTCCACGCGTTGTCCGCGCCGTGGTGCTCCTCCAGGCTGATCATGTCGAACCCGTTCTTGTCCGCGAAGGCCGCCATCTCGACGGTGGCCCGGTAACGCGCGGACATGTCCTGCCGGTCGAGACCGGGGAGGACCTGGTTGAACCGCAGATTCGTGACAGCCATGGAGCGTGAACACCTTCCGGGTCGAGCCGAAGCCGTCTCGGACACGTGTCATCTGCCGGACGGTACTTGGCATGGGCAAGCTATCTGACGCAGTGTCAGGATTCAACGGTCTCCGGGTCACGGGCGGGCGGCCGGGCACGGACCCGCCGAGAGCGAGCGGTCGCGGTTCGCAGCCGGGCCGTCTGGGAGACTGGAGGTCCTATGGAGACTGTGATCCTGATCGTCGTCATTGCCCTCGTCGCCCTCGGCGCCGCCGGCTGGTTCGTGGTCGGCTCGCGCCGCAAGGGCGTGCCGCCGGCGCCGCCGCGCCCACCGGTCGAGCCGGGTGTCGGCGACGAGGCCGCCCCGCCCGTCGAAGCGCCCCGGCGCACCGTCGACACGGTCGATCTGCCGGAAACATCGGTCGTCGTGCCGACCGAGCCGGAAGTCGTCCCGCTGGAGGTCCCCGAGCCCACGGCCGGGCGGCTGGTCCGGCTGCGCGCCCGGCTGGCCCGCTCGCAGACCACGTTCGGCAAGGGTCTGCTGGCGCTGCTCGCGCGCGAGCACCTGGACGAGGACACCTGGGAGGAGATCGAGGACACCCTGCTGACCGCCGATGTCGGCGTCGCGCCCACGCAGGAGCTGGTCGACCGCCTCCGGACCCGGGTCAAGGTGCTGGGCACCCGTACTCCCGCCGAACTGCGCGCGCTGCTGCACGAAGAACTGCTCACCCTGATCGGCCCCGACCTGGACCGCACCCTCAAGACCGCCCGGCACACCGGCGGCGAGGGCGGCGACCGACCGGCAGTGGTGCTCGTGGTCGGTGTCAACGGCACCGGCAAGACCACCACGACCGGCAAGCTCGCCCGGGTGCTGGTCGCCGACGGACGCAGTGTGGTGCTGGGCGCCGCGGACACCTTCCGCGCCGCGGCCGCCGACCAGTTGCAGACGTGGGGCGAGCGGGTCGGTGCCCGCACGGTGCGCGGGCCGGAGGCGGGCGACCCGGCCAGCGTCGCGTTCGACGCGGTCAAGGAGGGCATCGCCGAGGGTGTGGACACGGTGCTCGTGGACACCGCCGGCCGACTGCACACCAAGACCGGCCTGATGGACGAGTTGGGCAAGGTCAAGCGGGTGGTGGAGAAGCACGGCCCGGTGGACGAGGTGCTGCTCGTGCTCGATGCCACCACCGGTCAGAACGGCCTGGTCCAGGCCCGGGTGTTCGCCGAGGTGGTGGACATCACCGGCATCGTGCTGACCAAGCTCGACGGCACCGCCAAGGGCGGCATCGTGGTTTCGGTACAGCGCGATCTGGGCGTGCCGGTCAAGCTGATCGGCCTCGGCGAGGGGCCGGACGACCTGGCGCCGTTCGAGCCGTCCGCGTTCGTGGACGCGCTGATCGGGGACTGACGGATCGCTCTCGAACGCCGGGCGGGCCGAGACGGCCCGTCCGGCGTTTTTCCGCGCTCGTCGTGGCCGGCTCAGGAGGCCAGCCACAGTCCTCGGTCGGTCGAGGAGGCGCCCCTGCGGTGACACGCGTAGGCAAGGGTGCCCAGGAGCAGGCGGGCCTCCGGGAGCGCCGGGTCGCCGCCCTCGGGCCGGCGGATCCACTCCACCGGGCCGAGCATGCCCATCGGCGACGGCGGCGCGAACACGTAGTCGCCCTCGCCGTGGCAGCGCAGGTCCAGCTCGGCGTCGTCCCAGCCCATTTGATAGAGCAGATGGGGCAGTTCGGCCGCCGCGCCGGGTGCGACCAGGAACGCGACCCGCCCGGTCGGCGTGGCCAGGACCGGGCCCAGTGGGGTGCCCATCCGCTCCAGCCGGACCAGGGCCCGGGTGCCCGCCTGGCGCGGCACGCTGATCGCGTCGAATACCCGACCGGTGGGCACCACGATCGTGCTGTCCGGCCATTGTGACCACAGGTAACGCACCGCGGCCGGCGACGCGGTGGCCCGCTCCGACCAGCGCGGGTCCGCCGGGTGCATGCCCGGCGCCGCACACGTGACGCGCCCGCACGAGCAGTGGATGCCGCGTCCGTCGCGTACCAGATGCGCGCCCTGGGCCACCGGCCAGCCGCGTTCCTCCGCGAACTCGGCCACCGCCTGCCACAGTGCGGCCCGCGTTCGCCGGCGCGATCCGAGCATGATGTCCATGTCCTCCCCAACGGCACTCATTACTTTTGGTTACGCTGTGACCGCAGTGAGTCATCTCGACGGCCGCGGGGTTCGCGCGATAAGAACGGGACCGGCAGCCGTCGTCGGCACCGTGTCGGCGATCAGTCAAACGCGGCCTCCCCCGTAGCGCGTCGCGGGCGCGTGGGGTGGCGAAGCCTGGCGTTTGCCGCATCGACAGACGCCTGTGGGCGAGTCGGAATACGTTCGGCGAACGGGCCTGCGCGTACGGTTCCCATCGGGGCCCGACGCCTGACCGGCCGGACCGCTGAGGGCATGGGGGCGATGCGGTGGCGACGACGCGAGCGCGGGACGGCGGCTCCGCGGACGAGCACGAGCCGGACGGCGGGCGGCAGCCCAACGACCGGCTCTCCGCGTGGTTCGCCCGCAGTGGATGGTCGAAGGGCGAGTTGGCCCGTCAGGTGAACCGGCATGCGCGGGCGATGTCGGCTCCGCACGTCAGCACCGACACCTCCCGGGTGCGCCGCTGGCTGGACGGCGAGCAGCCGCGCGAACCGATACCGCAGATCCTGGCCGAGCTGTTCACCCGACGGTTCGGTCGCGTGGTCGGCATCGACGAACTGGGCCTGCGCGAGCCGGACGAGCCGCACGGCGACTTCGGTGTGGACCTGCCCTGGACGTTCGAGACGGTGGTCGAGATCCTCGGCGAGTACACCCGCGGTGATCTGCTGCTCGGCCGGCAGGAGTTCGTTGGTCCGTCGCTGCGCCTGGCGGCGGGTCGCGACCTGGTCGAGCCGCTCCAGCGCTGGGCGGCGCCACTGCCCGCGACGCCGGCTCTGCTGCCCGCGCCGATCGCGCCCGGGATCGGCACCGGATTCGGCGCCGGCTTCGGGGGCCGCCGGCCGCGGCTGCCGGCGTCCGCCACCGGGCACCTGCACGAGTCGGTCCGGCTGTTCCGGCGCTGGGACATGCAGGGCGGCGGCGGGCTACGGCGCAAGGCGGTGATCGGTCAACTCAACGCGCTGACCGATCTGTTGCGCGACGAGCACCCGCCCGTCGTGCGCGCCCGGCTGCTCGGTCTGACCGCCGAACTCGCGCTGCTCGCCGGATGGATGTCCTACGACACCGGCCTGCAACCGGGTGCGCAGAAGTACATGGTGCTCGCACTGCACGCGGCGAAGGAGTGCGACGACGCGCCGTTCGGGGCCAACGTGCTCGGGGTGATGTCTCGGCAGATGATCCACTACGAGTTGGCCGAGGACGCGCTGGAGTTGATCCACCTGGCCCAGTACGGCAGCCGGGATACCGGCGGGTCCGGGCTCCAGGCGATGCTGTACGCGCTGGAGGGGCGCGCGTACGCCGCGCTGGGCGACGCGGATCGATGTCGGCGGGCACTGGGACTGGCCGAACAGGCGCTGGCGGACAGCCGGCCGCAGGCCGAGCCGGATTGGATCCGCTACTTCAATCGGGCCGAACTACTGTCCGAGAGCGGCCACGCGTATCGCGATCTCGCCTACACCCGACCGGTGTTCGTGGCCCCGGCGAAGGAGCGGCTGAGCGAGGCGGTACGGCTGTTGTCGGGCACCGGCGAGTTCGTGCGCAGCCTCGCGCTCGCGCACGTGGGGCTGGCCACGGTGTTCCTGATCGAGCACGACCCGGCCCGTGCGGTCGAGCAGGCCGCGGCGGCCCTGGAGATCGCCTTCCGGGTGCGCTCGGAGCGGCTGATCGTGCGACTGCGGCGCACCGTCGAGGCACTGGCCGGGCGTTTCCCGGCCGATCAGGCGGTGCGTCGACTGGCCGCCCGGGTGGCCCGCGAGCTGCCCGAGGCGCCGTTCCCGACCGCGTGACTCGCGTCGGCCCCCGCCCGCGCGTGACGGGCGGGGGCCGAACGGCGCCTGCGGCGGGCTACTTCAGCCCGATCCGGTCCATGAAGAAGACGCCGGTGTTGTACTGCACGACGCCGGTGATCTTCTTGTTGAACAGGACCCCGATCGAGGACTCGGCGTACGTCCACACCGGCAGATCGGTGACCATCGCCTTCTGCAGGTCCGAATAGGCCTTCTTACGGGCCGCCGGGTCGGTCGCGGTGCGGCCGGCCACCAGCGCGCCGTCCACCGCCGGGTTGTTCCAGCCGATGAAGTTGGTCGGGCTCTTGGAGAACCAGTTGTTGAAGGTCAGCGGCTCGGGGTCGACCAGCCACTGCTGGAAGAGCATCGCCTGGAAGTCGCGGCGCAGCGCGTACTTCTCGATGTACGCGCCGATCTCCAGCGGCTCCAGCTTCATCGAGACGTTCTTGTACTCGGCCAGCTGGGTCTGCATCCACTCGGCGACCTTGACCGAGGACGGGTTCTGCGGCAGGAGGTAGCTGAACTCGACCTTCTTGCCCTCCCGTTCCAGGTCGTCGAAGAGCTGCTTGGCCTTGGCCTTGTCGGGGGCCGCCTGCACGTTCGCCGGGTCGAAGAACGGCGACTTCTGGGCGAAGTAACCCTTCGCGGGCACGTAGCCGTTGGACAGCGTCTTGGGGATCCCGGCCGGGTCCAGGGCGAGGGTGATCGCCTGGCGCGCCCGCAGGTCGTCGAACGGCGGCTTGCTCATGTTGAACTGGATCATCTGGCCGCCGTCGACCGAGCGCTGGACGACGCCGATCTCCTTCTCCGCCTGCGCGATGGTGGCGTTGTCGGAGCTCAGGAAGACGTCCGCGCCACCGCTGTTGACGGTGTTGTACTGCTGCTTGACGTCCGGCACGTTCTTGATCGTCAGCTTGTCCAGCTTGGGCAGGCCCTTGTCCTTCTGCCAGTAGTTCTCGTTCTTGACGTAGACCTGCTGGCTGCCGCGGGTCCAGCTCTCCAGCTTGAACGGGCCGGCGCCCACCGGCTTGTTGCGGTATTCGTCCGGACCCTTGGCCAGCGAGGCGGGCGAGGCGATGTAGGTCAGGTCGATGGCGATCGCGCGGTCCAGTTGGGCGTTCGGCATGCCCAGCGGGGTGACCTCCAGCGTGGTCGGGTCGACCACCTTGCTGGTCAGCCCGGCGGCTATCTGGCGGTGCTGGGACTGGGTCTCCGCCTTGGCGTGCATGTCCCAGTTGACCTTGACCGCTTCCGCGTCGAGCGGTGTGCCGTCGGAGAACTTGACCCCGGGGCGAAGCTTGAGCTGCCAGGTCTTGCCGCTGTCCGCGGTGGTCAGGCTCTCACCCAGGTGCGCCTTGACCGCGTTGTCCGCGGCGTCGATGTAGAACAGCGGGTCGTACAGCGCGGCCAGCCGCGGCTCGTCTGCCACCGCGACGGACGCGGCCTTGAACGGGTCGAGCGAGGCGGAGTCCTGTACGGCCAGCATGGTCATGCTGCCGCCGGCCTTGGCCTCGCCCTGGACGGTCGACTGTTTGCCGCCCGTGGATCCGGAGTCGTCCGAACCGCCACACGCGGTGGCGGTGATGCCGAGAACCACCATCATCGAAACGAGGGTCGTGCGACGTGCGGTCGTGCGTCGTGCAGACAACGTTCTTGCCACCTCCGCCGGGGAACAACACAAGTGGTACCGGGAGCCATGAGCGTGGAGCGGGAACAGCCGTATCGGTACTGCGTGCGGCACACCGTAGGACCACTCGGCGCAACTTGCACGTCCTGTAAGCCGATCTGTTACATCGTTACAGACGGTTGTCGAATCGTGTCGGGTCGCCCGCGCCCCCGGCTGTCGCGAGCCGGCCGGGAAGCCCGTCCGCACTTGGCGAACGAGCTTCCCGAGCACGGATGGTGACGGTGCGTCGGATCAGCCGGGGATGATCCGGGCGCGGTGCCGGACTACTTCAGGCCGACCCGGTCCATCAGCATGCCGCCGTCCTGGACGCCGACGACACCCACGGCCCGCGGGCCGGAGATGATGTTGGTGACCGCCTCCTGGTAGGCGAGCATCGGCAGATCCTTGACGAGTGCCTTCTGCAGGTCCGCGTACGCGGCCTTGCGCGCCGCCTCGTCGGTGGTGGAGCGGCCCTTGATCAGCGCCGCGTCCGCCTCCTGGCTCTTGTAGCCGGTGAAGTTCAACGGGGTCTGCGAGAACAGGCTGTTGAACAGCACCGGTTCCGGGTCGCTGGACCAGATCTGGTACAGCGCGGCGGTGTAGTTCTTCTGCACCGTCAGCCTCAGGTAGTAGCTGGCGACCTCGGCCTTGTCGAGCTTGACCTCGACGTTCTTGAACGCGTTGAGCGCGGTCATGGTGTACTCGGAGGTCGCGTTGGAGGTCGGGTTCTCCGGGACCAGGTAGTTGAACTTGACCGGCTTGCCCTCGGTCGCGAGCTCGTCGAAGAGCTTCTGCGCCTCGTCCTTGTTCGGGCTCGGCTGCATGGCGGTGGGGTCGGTGAAGGTCTTGCCGCTGTGGAAGATGCTCTTGGCCGGGGTCGCCGTGCCCGCGTACATCTTCTGGTTCAGGTCGGCCGGGTCGAGCGCGAGCGCCACCGCACGGCGGGCGCGCGGGTCGTCGAACGGCGCCGTCGAGGTGTTGAAGACGATCATCTGGCCGCCGTCGAGGGTGAACGGGGTGACGCCCAGACCCCCTTCCTGTGCGGCCTTGGTCTTTTGCGGGTCGATCGTGAAGGTGATGTCGGCGCCGCCGGCCTTGATCGTGTCGACCTGCTGCTTGACGTCGTTGACCACCTTGATGGTCAGCGTGTCCAGGTACGGCTTGTCCGCGCCCTGCCAGTAGTTCGGGTTCTTCTCGAACACCATCTGGCTGTCCCGGTTCCAGGTCTTGAGCACGAACGGACCCGCACCGACCGGCTTTTCACCCTTCGGGTCGATCGCGTACTGCTTGGGCGACTCGATGTAGGACAGCTCGGTGGCCACCGTGCGGTCGAAGTTCGCGTTCAGCATCGGCAGGGTGATCTTGAGCGTCAGCGGGTCGACCACCTCCAGCCCGAGACCGCTCGCGGCCGGGCGGTGCTGGCTGAGCACCTCCGGCTTGGCGTGCATCTCCCAGTTGAACTTGACCGCGGCGGCGTCCAGTGCGGTGCCGTCGCTGAACTTGACGTTCGGCTTGACCTTGAGCGTCCAGACCTTGCCGCCGTCGTCGCTCTTGAGACTCTCGCCGATCTGCGGCAGGACCTTGTTCTGCGTGTTGTCCACGTAGAACAGCGCGTCGTAGACCGCGAGCATGCGGTTGAGGTCGGTGACCGCCGCGTAGGACGCGTTGAACGGCGTCATGCTGCGTGCGTCGGACACCGTCAGAAGGGTCAGATTGCCACCCTTCTTGGCGCCCGCCGACGCGTTCGGATCGGCCTTGCCGCCGGCAGCGTCGTCCCCGCCGCCACACGCGGCGAGGATCAGCGCCAGAGCCGATACGCCGGCGACGGCCGCCGCGCGCTTTCGTGCGTTGTTGCCGAGGTGCTTGCTCATGTGACTCCTCCGTTGTCACAAGGCACACACCGGTCCCCGTTCGGACCGGGTGTGATGGTGCGGTGGTGCACGGCCGGGGGGCGTGCGCGGCACAACGATCTCGGCGCCGCGCACGCCACCCGGCCGGGTCTGTGGGGGTCAGCCGCTCATCAGCGCCGCCCGATGGCGTCGAAGTGGATCAGACCGTCGTTGTAGAGCTGGATCCCGACCAGATCGGACCGGTGCACGGTGCCGATCACCGCCGACGAGTAGACCCAGAACGGCAGATCGCGGTTGACCTGGTTCTGCAGCCGGGTGTAAGCGTCGCGCCGCGAGCCGGCATCGGTGGAGCGCCGACCGTCCTCCAGGGCGGTGTCCACGATGTCGTTCGCGTAGCCGGTGATGTTGCTCAAACCGGCCTTGCTGTACAGGAATTGGTAGATCGTCGGCTCCACGTCGTCGGCCCACAGCTGACAGACGGTGGCGTCGAAGTCGTTGCCCGCCAGTCGGGTCACCAGCGAGGCCATGTCGGTGACCTCGACGATCACCGACACGCCCGGATAACCCTCCAGGGTCTGCCGGATGTAGTCGGCGGTGGCGCGCATCTTGGCGCTGTCCGGCACCAGATAGCGGAAGACGAACGGTTTCTTCCCGTTGTTGGTGACCTGCGCGAACAGCGCGCGAGCCTCCTCGGGCCGGTTCTCCGGCGCGGCCAGGTTGACGTTCGCCAGCGGGGACGCGCTGTCGAAGATGCCGCGCGCCGATTCGGCCCGACCGCCGTAGAAGCGCCGACTGATCTCGGCGCTGCTGAGCGCCAGTGCG
Source organism: Embleya sp. NPDC005575 (assembly GCF_040605455.1). NCBI lineage: Bacteria > Bacillati > Actinomycetota > Actinomycetes > Kitasatosporales > Streptomycetaceae > Embleya > Embleya sp. NPDC005575. Next base: position 10,898 of record NZ_JBEXCV010000023.1, read on the forward strand.
GTCGCCCGGCGAGCGTTCGGATCCTGGAACGGTCCCTTGCGCACGTTGAAGGCGACCATCAACCCGCCGTTGAGCCGGGCGTCCTCGGCGACCAGCCCCTCCGCGCGGGCCTGCGCGATGCTCTGCGGGTCCGTACTCAGAGTGAGGTCGGCCCGCTTGGCCTGGATCGCCTTGTTGCCGCCCTCCACGTCCTTGTCCACCCGGAAGACCACCTCGTCGAGGTAGGGCCGATTCCGTTGCCAGTACAAGGGGTTGCGCTCCAGCCGGACCTCCTTGCCCGGTTCCCAGCTCTTCACCTTGAACGGGCCCGCGCCGACCGGGGCGTGCTTGAGCTCGAAGCGCCCCTCGGGCGTGGCGACCAGGCGTCGGGGTGCCACGAAGGAGAGGTTGCGCGCGATGATGTGGTCGAAGTTGGCGTTGGAGGAGGGGAGTTCGATGCGCAGCTGGAGCGGGCCGAGCTCGGTCAGCTGCACGCCGCGCAGCGGACCGCCGACCAGCGATCGCACCGTGGGGTCGCGATGCGCCTCCCAGTTGGCCTTGACCGTGCCGGCGTCGAGCGGGCTCCCGTCGCTGAAGCGCACGTCGGGGCGCAGGGTCAGGGTCCAGATCCGCGCACTCTGGTCGGAGACCAACGACTCGGCCAGCTTGGGGCGTACCCCACCGGTGCTCGGATCGGTCCAGACCAGGACGTCGTACAGGGCGGACAACCGGTTCGAGTCGGCCACGCTGGAGTAGGACGCGGTGAACGGATCGAGCCCACGCTCCTCGCCGGGCATCAGGATCGTCACCGAACCGCCGTGCTCGGGCTCACCGGTCGAGCCGCCCGAGTCGGAGGAGCCCAGGCCGCAGCCGGCCGTTGCCAGCACGGTGGCTGCGGCGAGCGCGAGCGCGAGGGAGAGTCGGCGGCGCACGCCGCGACACGGTGGTCGTCGTAGAGGTGTCTTCGGGTGCGGTACCACTGCCGGCCTACCTACCTATCACTGTGGGGTTCGAACGTGCCTCGTGCGTCTGTGCAGTCGTGCAGTCGTTCCGGAAGTGCGGTAGCGCTGTGGTGCGGTGGCTCGCGCGAGTCGCGCGGCGGACCCGAATGCGTTCGCTCGCCGGCCCCGGGTACGGCGGGGTGTCCCGCCCGGGATCACGGACCCCGGGCGGGACGAGTCGATCGACTAGCCGGTCGTGCCGATCCGGTCCCACAGGACGACGCCGTCGTTGACCAGTTGGATGCCGGTGATCCTGGGGTTGTAGACCGCGGCGGTGACCGCTTCCTGGTAGACCCAGAACGGCATGTCCTTGTTCACCTGCAGCTGTACACGCGTGTACGCGTCACGTCGCTGGGCGGGATCGGTCGTCCTGCGCGCGTCCTCGAGCGCGGTGTCGACCGTCGCGTTCTCGTAACTGCTGTTGTTCGGCATGCTCCTGCTGTGCAGGAGATCGTAGATGCCCGGCTCCGGGTCGTCGATCCATTGCTGGCCGAGAGCCGCCGCCCATTCGGTGGTGCCGCTTCGGACGGTTCGGATATAGGTCGCGATGTCGACGACCTTGACCTCCATCTGGACGCCCGGGTAGCTGTTGAGTACCTGCTTCATGTACTCCGCGACCCGGATCGAGGCGGGGGCCTGGGGAACCCAGTAGGTGAACTTGAGCGGCTTGGTGCCGCCCGCCGTCACGTCGTCGAAGAGCTCCTTGGCCCGCTTGGGATCGTTCTCCGACGCCGCGAGCTGGATGTTGGCCACCGGGGACGAGGCGGCGAAGATGCCCTTGGCGGGGGTGCCCTTGCCGCCGAAGAACTTCTGGTTGATGTCGATTCCGTTGAACGCGTAGACGAATGCCCGACGCGCTCGCAGGTCCTTGAACGGCGCGACGTTCAAGTTGAACACGACCATCTGGCCGCCGTTGAGGCCGATGCGCGTCACGCCCAGCTTCTTTTCCTCGGCCTGCGCCACGGCGAGCGGGTCCACCGCGACGGTGAGGTCGGTCTTGCCGTCGTCGACCGCGCCGACCGAGTGGTTGACGTCGGTGTCCACCGTGATGGTCAGGTTGTCCAGATGCGGCAGACCCTTGTCCAACTGCCAGTAGTCGGGGTTGCGGGTGTAGGTCTGCTTGACCCCGCGCTCCCACTTCACCAGCTTGTACGGGCCGGCGCCGACCGGCTTGTCGCCGATCCCGGCGGGGCCGGCCCGCAGCGCCGTGGGTGAGGCGATGTAGGAGAGGTTGCGGGTCACCAGGTGGTCGAAGTTCGCGTTCTCGCTGACCAGTTTGATGTCCAGGGTGAGCGGGTCGACGACGTTGAGCGAGAGGATGACGCTCGCCGCGCCCCGCTGGAAGGAACCGACCTTGGGGTCCTTGTGGCGATCCCAGTTGAACCGGACGGCCTCGGCGTCGAACACCGTGCCGTCGCTGAATTTCACGTTCGGGCGGATCTTGAGTCGCCACGTGTCGGCTTTGGGGCCGTTGACCGCCAGCGATTCGGCGATCTGCGGGCGAATGCTGCCGGTGCTGGGATCCGTCCACACCAGCGAGTCGTAGAGCGCCGACATGCGACTGCCGTCGGCGACGTTGACATACGACGTGGAGAAGGGGTCCAGGCTGGTGGCGTCGCCCGGGAGGCTCATCGTGAGCGAGCCGCCCTGCTTGGGCGTACCCGCGGCGGACGGCTTGGTCTCGTCGTCGTTCCCGCAACCGGCGAGGACGGTGGCCAGTGCGGTCGCGACGACCAGTACGGCTATTCGGCGCCGGGGACGGGGGTGGCGCGTGGATCGAAGGGACAACAGGGAAGTACGAGTCACTGCAGGGCCAACCTTCACCTGACGGACCGTCCGGGCGTCTGTGGCCGGGCGGCGGACGTGCTTGGTGCCGGGGACGTCGGCCGACTCGGGGGGAGAGGGCGACGGCGCCCCGGGTGGAGCATGGTGGTGCGTCCTTACGGCTGTGCTGTCGTGCGGTGGTGCGGTGGTGCGTGTTGCTTGACTTTCTGCGACCCCTGGGCGAGACACGTGAAGGCCGGGAATCACCAAGGTGACTCCCGGCCTCCACGAACCGACTGGTAAGGGTGCCGTCTCTTTCTACTGCCTTCCGGCGATCTGGTCCATCAAGATCGGGTCACTGTTGTACTTCTGATGACCAGTCAGCCCTTTTTGCCGATGCGATCGAAGAGGAAGATGCCGTCGTTGGACAGTTGCACACCGGTCACCCCGGAGTGGAACACGCCCGCCACGACCGCCTCCTGGTACACCCACAGCGGCATGTCCCGGTCCAGCTGGAGCTGGAGCTGGGTGTAGGCGGCCCGACGCCGGGCCGGGTCGGTGGTATTGCGGGCGTCGTCGAGCGCCCTGTCCACCACGTCCTCGCCGTAGAAGCAGCAGTTGCTCGGGCTGCCCTTGTGCAGGTACTGATACACCACCGGCTCGGGGTCGTCGGCCAACAGCTGGCTGACCTTGACGTCGAACGCCTCGGCCAGGTTGGAGCGCTTGACGAACTCGGACAGGTCGGCGGTCTCCACGTCGACCCCGACTCCGGGATACTTCTCCAGCGTTTCCTTCATGTACCGGCCGAGCTCGTCGATCGCGCCGCTCTTGGGCGCGAAGAACTTGAGCCGCATCGGCTTGGCGCCGTTGTCGGTCACCTTGGCGAACAGCTCCGCGGCCTGCTTCGGCTTGTTCTCCGGTGCGGAGAGCTGCGGGTTGGCCAACGCGGTGGCCTGGTTGAAGATGCCGCGTGCGGGGGTGCCCGCGCCGCCGAACACACGCCTGTTGATCTCTTCGCTGCTCAGCGCCAGCACGATCGCGCGTCGCACCTCGGGGTTGGCGGTGGGGCCGCCGGACGTGTCGAAACTGAGCAACTGGCCGCCGGAGAGCGCGAGCGACTCGATGCCGATGCCCGCGTCGCGCGCGGCCTTGAAGGTGAACGCGTCGCTGACGTTGGCGACGTCCGCCTTGCCCTTCCTGACCTTGTCGACCGCCGCGCTGCCACTGGACTCGGAGCGGAAGGTGATGCTGTCCAGGTACGGCTTGGCCGGGCCCTGCCAGTAGTTCGGGTTCTTCACCAGGGTCAGGTGGTCGCCCTTGACCCAGTCGCCCTGACGCAGCATGAACGGACCCGCGCCGACCGGGTGTTCGGCCAGCTTGTCGACGCCCTCGGCGATCGCCTTGGGCGAGGCGATGAAGGAAAGGCTGCGCGCGACCAGACGGTCGAAGTTGCCGTTCGGCTTGTCCAGGATGATCCGCAGCTCCAGCGCGTCGGCGCCGATCTGGCTCTTCATGCCCACCGTCGCGTCCCGCTGCCGCGACTTGGTGGTGGGCACCGCGTGCGTGTCCCAGTTGATCTTGACCGCCGCGGCATCGAAGACCGTGCCGTCGGTGAACTTGAGGTTGGGCCGGAGCCGCAGGCTCCAGATCTTGTTGCCGCTGCCCTCGACCGGGCCCAGGCTCTCGGCCAACTGCGGCTGCACGGAGCCGGTGACGGGGTTCGTCCAGACCAGGCTGTCGTACAGGGCCGCCATCCGGTTTCCGTCCGCCTGTGCGGCGTAGGAGGGCAGGAAGGGGTCGAGGCTGCGAGCCTCGGAGGTGGCCAGGATGTCCAGCGAGCCGCCGGCGCGGGGGGTGCCCACCGCGCTGGGGGCCTCAGCGGACTCGGAGCCGCAGCCGGCCGCGGCCAGCAGACCGATCGCCGCGATGACGGCGGCGGTGCGACGGCGTGCCCGAAGGGCGAAAGGTCGTGCGTGTGCCACAGAAAACGTCCTCAAGCATGGAGCAGGCCGGCCGATGGCCGGATGCCGCGCGATGAGCGCGGTCAGCGCCGTGAGGCTACAACTCGACACGTGTCGCATCGTCGACGGGATGCCCGATTCGACCCCGTCCGGCCGACCCGGACACGTGCGTGTACGCACAGCGACGCGGTACGGCCGGGGTCGGCCGTACCGCGTCGGGTGTCGGCGGTCAGTCTCGCTCGGCGGCCTCGGGCTTCGCGGGCTCGGCCTTCGACTCGGCCTTCGACTCGGGCTCGGGCTCGGCCGCGTCCTTCGGCTCAGCCTCGGCCTCAGACTCCGGCTCGGCCGCGTCCTTCGGCTCAGCCTCGGCCTCGGCGACGGGCTTCGGCTCAGTCTCGGCCCCGGCCTTCGGTTCAGGCTCGGACTTGGCCTCGGGCTCGGCCTTCGGCTCGGGCTCGGCCTTCGGCTCGGGCTCGACCTCCGCCTTCGGCTCGGGCTCGACCTCCGCCTTCGCCTCCGCCTCGACCTCCGCCTCCGCCTCGACCTCCGCCTCGACCTCCGCCTCCGCCTCGACCTCCGCCTCCGCCTCGACCTCCGCCTTCGGCTCGGCCGTCGGCGCCGGCTCGGCCTCGACGGCGGGAGCGGTCTGCGCGAACACCGCGGCCTCGCCCACCAGCGGGAAGTGGCACGCGACCCGGTGACCCGGCGCGATCTCGCGCAGGGTCGGCACATGCGCCGCGCACTCGTCGCGCGCGATGGGGCAGCGGGTGCGGAACCGGCAGCCGCTGGGCGGGTTCATCGGCGAGGGGATCTCGCCCTTGAGTGAGGGCCCGGTTGGCGCCGCCGCAGGGTCGGGCGCGGGCACCGCGTCGAGCAGGGCGCGCGTGTAGGGGTGCGCGGGCGTGTCGTAGATCGCCGCGGTGTCGCCGGTCTCGGCGATGGTGCCCAGATACATGACGGCGACGTCGTCGCTGATGTTGCGCACCACCGCGAGGTCGTGCGCGACGAAGATCATCGACACGCCGGTGCGCGTCTTCATCTCGTCGAGCAGGTCCAGCACCTGCGCCTGCACCGACACGTCCAGAGACGCCACCGGCTCGTCGCAGATCAGCAGGTCGGGGTCGACCACCATGGCCCGGGCGATGGCGATCCGCTGACACTGGCCGCCGGAGAACTGGTGCGGACGCCGGTCGGAGACCAACTCCGGGTCCAGGCCCACTTGGCGCAGCACCGCCTCCACGCGCGGGCGGATCTCCTCGGCCGGCATGCCGGAGATGACGAGCCCCTCGGCGACGATGTCGAAGATCTTCCGGCGCGGGTTCAGCGCCGAGATGGGGTCCTGGAACACCATCTGGATCCGCCGACGCATCGTGCGCAGACCGGCCTTGGGCAGGGTGGTCAGTTCCTGACCGTCGAACCGGACCGAGCCCTCGGACGGCTTGGTCAACTGCAGGATGGCCCGGGCCAACGTGGACTTGCCGCAACCGGACTCGCCGACCAGGCCCAGCGTGCGGCCGCGCCCGAGCTCGAAGCTCACACCCGCGACCGCGTTCATCATCCCGCCGGGCACCCGGAAGCGCTGGACCAGGTCGGTGACCGTGAGCAGCGGGTCGGTGCCCGTCGAGGTCTCGGCGGCGGGCTTTTCGTCCAGGGCGAGCGCGCCCGGCGTGGTGCCGTCGGCGGTCATGCGGAGGCCTCCTTCATCAGGGACGGCTGCCCGCTCTCGACACCCTCGACGGCGGCGACGTCCTCGCCGACGGGGTGATGGCAGGCGAACCGATGGGCGCCGAGCTCGTTGCCGAGCTCGGGTCGCTCCTCGCGACACAGGTCGTCCGCCGCCGTGCAGCGGGCCGCGAACGCGCAGCCGGACTTGAGCGTGACCAGGTCCGGCGGTGCGCCCGGGATCGCCCGCGGGCGCTGGTCGCGGGGCACGTCCAGGCGCGGCACGGCACCCAGCAGGGCCTCGGTGTAGCGGTGCCGGCGGTGCGCGAACAGGTCGGCGGTGGGCGAGTGTTCGACCATTCGACCGGCGTACATCACGGCGATCTGGTCGGTCCGCCCGGCCACCACGCCCAGGTCGTGGCTGACCAGGATCATGCCCATGCCGCGTTCGGCCTGGATCTCCTGGAGCAGGTCGAGGATCTGCCGCTGCACGGTCACGTCCAGCGCGGTGGTGGCCTCGTCCGCGATCAGCACGTCGGGGTCGCACGCGAGCGCCATCGCGATGGTCACCCGCTGGCGCATGCCGCCGGAGAGCTGGTGCGGGTACTGCCGGGCGCGCTTGACCGGCTCGGGGATGCCGACCAGCGTGAGCAGTTCGATCGCGCGCTCGCCGGCCTCCTTCTTGCCCAGGCCCAGGTGCAGCCGCATCGACTCGGTGAGTTGCCGGTCGATCCGCAACACGGGGTTGAGCGAGGTCATCGGGTCCTGGAAGACCATCGCGATCCGGTTGCCCCAGATCTTGCGGGCCTCCTTGCGCGGTACGCCGACCAGTTCGCGCCCGTCCAGGCGCACGCTGCCGTGGATGTTGGCGATCGAGGGGCAGATGCCCATCAGCGAGCGCACGAGCATCGACTTGCCCGAGCCGGACTCGCCGACCAGGCCGAGCGTCTCGCCGCGTTCGATGCTGAAGGAGACCCCGTCCACCGCCTTGAGCAGCCCGCGCGGGGTGTCCAGGTGCACCCGCAGGTCGGTGGCCCGCAGCAGTGGTTCGTCCGGCGTGGGCGAGCCGGTCGTCTTCGGCTCCGCCATGGTCACCACGCCACCTTCGCGCCGCGCGGCTGTTGGATCCCGTCCATGTGTGCGGTCCCGTCTGTGTGAGGGGGTCGAAGAACGAGGCCGACGGCGGTCCTGTGGGAGGCAGGACCGCCGTCGATCCCTCGGCTACAGCTTGGTGTCGCGGACGTCGAACTTGGCACGCAGCCGGTCGCCGATGACGTTGAGTGAGAAGACCGTCAGGAACAGCACCCCACAGGGCACGAACACCTGGGACGGATACAGCGCGAGGTCGTCCTTGGCGGCGTTGATCATGCCGCCCCAACTGGGCATCGGCGGCGGGATGCTCAAGCCGAGGAAGGACAGCGAGCCCTCGGCGACGATCAGCACCGCCATCACGATCACCGAGTACGACATCACCGCCGGGAACGTGTTGGGCAACAGTTCCTTGAAGATGATCCGACCCGGACCCGCGCCCATCGCCTTGGCCACCGTGACGTACTCGCGGTTGGACTGGGCGATCGCACTCGCCTTGGTCAGCCGGGTGAAGCCGGGAATGGTCAACACGGCGAGACCGGCGGTGATGCTGGTCTGCGACGGCTCGTACACCGAGGACAGCGCGAGCAGCAGGATCAGCGGCGGGAAGGCGAGCAGCGCGTCGGAGAAGAGGTCGATGATCATCTCGGTGACGCCGCGGAAGTAGGCCGCGACCAGGCCGAGCAGGCCGCCGATCACGACGCCGACCACGACCGACACCACCGCGACGATCATCGACACGCGCGCGCCGAAGGCGAGCCGGGTCAGGTGGCTGCGGCCGAGGCCGTCGGTGCCGAGGAACTCCGGCCAGGCCGCGAAGGGCTTCTGCTTCGCGTCGCCGAACGCCTTGCCGTACTCGTGCGGGAAGACGCCGGGGGCGATCAGGCTCAGCAGCGCGCCCAGCAGCACGATGCTCATCCACGCGATGGCGAACCAGAGCAGGATGCTGGGCCGCTTGCGGGCCTTGCCGCTCTTTGCCCGTTTGATCTGCGAGGGACGCAGCCCGGTGGGTTCGGCGGCCCCCAGGGCCGGCTCGGGCGCGGTTTCGAGTGTGCTCATCGGGCCCTCACTCTCGGGTCGATGAGGGAGTAGCCGATGTCCACGAGCGTGTTCAACAGCACGTAGATGAGCGCGATCACCACGACCGTGCCCTGTACGACGGGGATGTCCTTGCCGTTGATCGCCTGGTACATGCCCTGCCCCAACCCGGGGATGGCGAAGTAGGACTCGACGATCACGGTGCCGCCGATCAATCGGCCCAGGGTCAGGCCGGAGACGGTCAGCAGCGAGAAGGACGAGGGTCGCAGCGCGTGCCGAAAGAGCACGTACGGCGTGGACAGGCCCTTCGACCGCGCGGTCAGGATGAAGTCCTCCTGGAGCGTGGCGAGCATGTCGCTGCGCAACAGGCGCTGGAACTGGGGGATCTCCGCGAGGGTCAGGGCCAGTGCGGGCAGGAACGCGAACTCGATGTTCTTGGCGAAGTCGACCGAGATGTACTCCCAGCCCGTCGGCTTGAACGCGAGCATCATCTTCGGGTTCGCGAAGAAGTAGACGAGGATGAACACGCTGACGAAGGTGGGGATCGACAGCAGGCCCGAGGAGATGCCGCCGATCACGCGGTCGACGCGGCCGCCCGCCTTCGCGGCCGTCCACACGCCCAGCGGCACGGCCACGATCAGGGCCATGAGGAGGGCGAAGACGGCGAGTTCCAAAGTCACCGGGAAACGCTCGGTGATGCCGTCCATGACGGGGGTTCGAGTCTTCAGCGACTCCCCGAGGTCGCCGGTGAGCGCGTGGCCCACCCAGGTCACGTATCGGACGGGCAGCGACTTGTCGTACCCGAACTCGTGCTCCAGGTCCTTGAGGTCCTGGGGCGTGGAGCCGGGGCCGAGCATCTGGGCGACCGGTGAGCCGTCCACCAGGTCGGGCAGGGCCGTGGTCGCGAACGTGACCAGGAACAGCACCGGAATCAGGGCCAGCAACTTGCGACCGAGCAGGCGCAACACGACGGTGTCACCCCCTCTCGCTGGTCTGGTCGGTTGACGAGGTCTGTTGACGTGCCGTGCGGTGGTGCGTGGTGCGTGGTGCGTGGTGCGTCGTGCGCTCGCGCGAAACCGCCGAATCCCGACCAGAGCCGATCACCTGTGGTGACACGTGCCTTGACGGGTCGTCAGTTAAGCGCGGTGATTAATTACGGCAGTGGGCGCGATCAATGTCAATGGATTCAACGCAACCGTTAGCGGGTCGAAAACGTCCGACGCGCACCGGAGCGGCGGCCTCCGACGGCACGTGTCGACCTGCGGGAATAAGGTGCGGAGGCCAACTAACTGACGGTGCGTCAGATGTCGTCGACGGGCTGTGCGTGGGTCACCCGCCGCTCACCTGCGAGACACCCGACACCCGCCGCGCGCGTGACCCGCGTCCCTCCGCCGCAGGTCCCGGGACCGGCGCGATCCGGCCGGCCGTGGGCGTGAGCGGACGTTCATCCGCCGGAAACACATGTGCGGCAAGCGTCACGTCGGCGAAACACGTCGCGCCACGGCGTGAAACCTCACGCCCCGAAGCTCCTTTCCATGAGCTCCCGGAGGTCGGCCGGGGCCACGGAGAAGAGAGGCAGAGTATGGACACGGGTAACACCGCATTCGTACTCCTGAGCGCCGCACTGGTCATGCTCATGACGCCCGGGCTGGCGTTCTTCTACGGCGGCATGGTCCGCGTGAAGAGCGTCCTCAACATGCTGATGATGAGCTTCATCTGCCTGGCTGTCGTGACGGTGCTGTGGGTGCTCTACGGGTTTTCGATGACGTTCAGCACCGACGCCTTCGGCGGCCTGGTGGGGAACCTCGACTGGTACGGCATGCGCGACATCGGGGTCGCGGAGTTGTGGGACGGCTACACGATTCCGGTGACGGTGTTCGCGGCCTTCCAGCTGATGTTCGCGATCATCACCCCGGCGCTGATCAGCGGCGCCGTCGCGGACCGCACCAAGTTCACCGCCTGGGCCGTGTTCGTGGCGTTCTGGGTCACCCTGGTCTACTTCCCCATCGCGCACTGGGTCTGGGCCGCGGACGGCTGGTTGTTCAAGAAGGGCGTGATCGACTTCGCCGGCGGTACGGCGGTGCACATCAACGCCGGTATCGCGGCGCTGGCCCTGGTCCTGGTGATCGGCAAGCGGGTCGGCTTCAAGCGTGACCCGATGCGCCCGCACAACCTGCCGTTGGTGATGATCGGCGCCGGCCTGCTGTGGTTCGGCTGGTTCGGCTTCAACGCCGGTTCCTGGCTCGCCGCGGACGGCGTCACCGGCCGGGCCCTGATCAACACCCAGATCGCCACCGCCGCGGCCATGCTCGGCTGGCTGTTCCTGGAGAAGATCCGGGACGGACACCTGACCACCCTGGGCGCCGCGTCCGGCGCGGTGGCCGGCCTGGTCGCGATCACCCCCGCGTGTGGTGCGCTCAGCCCGCTCGGCTCGATCGCCCTGGGCCTGGTCGCCGGCGCGGTGTGCGCCTGGGCGGTCGGCCTGAAGTACAAGCTCGGCTACGACGACTCGCTCGACGTGGTCGGTGTGCACCTGGTCGGCGGCATCATCGGTTCGCTCGCCCCCGGCTTCCTGGCCACCGGGCACGTCCAGAGCGACGCCAAGGGCCTGTTCTACGGTGGGGGCTTCGACCAGCTGGGCAAGCAGCTGATCGGTGTCGGTGCCGTCCTGGCCTACTCCTTCGTCGTCACGTTCATCCTGGGCACGGTCATTCACAAGACCATCGGCTTCCGGGTGTCCGAGGACGACGAGGTGGCCGGCATCGACCAGGTCGAGCACGCCGAGACCGGGTACGACTTCGCCACACTCGGCGGTTCCACCCGATCGCCGGCGGGCATCGGCACCTCTACGGGCGCGGGCGCCGCGGCGTCCGCCGACACGAAGGTGGATGCGTGAAGCTCATCACGGCGGTGATCAAGCCGCACCGGCTCGACGACGTGAAGAACGCCCTCCAGGCGTTCGGCGTCCACGGCCTCACCGTGACCGAGGCGAGCGGCTACGGCCGGCAGCGCGGCCACACCGAGGTCTACCGGGGCGCCGAGTACCAGGTCGACCTCGTGCCGAAGTTGCGCATCGAGGTCGTCGCGGACGACGAGGACGCGGAGGAACTGCTCGACGTCCTGGTCAAGGCCGCGCGCACCGGCAAGATCGGCGACGGCAAGGCGTGGATCGTCCCGGTGGACAGCGTGGTCCGGGTGCGCACCGGCGAGCGCGGCCCGGAAGCCCTGTAGCACCCCCGATGGTCGGTCCCGCCCCGAAGGCAGTCTTCGGGAACGGGTCCGGCCATCGGCCTTTGTGTCGACCACTCGCGGTGCTCGGCGGCCGGCGCCGCCGGCGCGTGTGAACGAGGGAGCAGGCCCCATGAAACCGACCGCCACCTCGCGGTACACCCGAGCCAGGGACGACCTGCTGGCCGACCCCGCCGGCCCCACCGGCGCGACCCGCCGGCAGGCGCTCGGCGCGCTGTCGGATCGCTGGCTGACCGAGCTGTACACCGGCGCGGGCGCGCCGACCGAGGGCGTGTGCCTGGTCGCGGTCGGCGGCTACGGCCGGCGCGAGCTGTCCCCGGGCAGCGACCTGGACCTGGTCCTGCTGCACGAGGGCCACGCCCGGATCACCGAACTCGCCGACGCGATCTGGTATCCGGTGTGGGACGCGGGTATCGCCCTGGACCACTCGGTGCGCACTCCCGACGAGGCCCGCCGGGCCGCCGCCGAGGACCTGCGGGTGCAGACCGGCCTGCTCGACATCCGCCACATCGCCGGCGATCCGGACCTCACGGCCGCGCTGCGCACGTCGATGTTCACCGCGTGGCGTGCGGCGGCGGTCAAGCGGCTGCCCGAACTGCTCGAGTCCTGCCGCGAACGCGCGCGGCGCCACGGCGAGGTCGCCTTCCTGCTCGAACCCGACCTCAAGGAGGCCCGCGGCGGCCTGCGCGACGCGACCGCGCTGCGGGCGATCTCGGCCTCGTGGATCGCGGACGCGCCGCACGAGGAGGTGGACACCGCGCGGGCCACGCTGCTCGACGTGCGCGACGCACTGCACCTGGTCACCGGGCGGGGCGTGGATCGACTGCTGCTCCAGGAACAGGACGCGGTCGCCCAGCGGCTGGGCCTGCTGGACGCGGACACCCTGCTGCGCCGGGTCTCGGAGGCGGCCCGGGCGCTGGCCTACGCGTCCGACGTGACCTGGCGCGAGGTCCGCCGGGTGCTCGCGGCGCGCGAGGCAGGCGCGGGAGTACGCCGGCTGCGCCGGGCCCGCGCGGGGGCGTCCGCACGCACGCCGCTGGCCGAGGGCGTGGTCGAGTACGCGGGCGAGGCGGTACTCGCGCAGGCCGCGCAACCGGCCCGGGACCCGGTGCTGCTGCTGCGTGCCGCCGCGGCCGCCGCGCAGGCCGGCCTGCCGCTGTCCCGACACACCGTGGACCGGCTCGCGATCGAGTGCCCGCCGTTGGCCGATCCGTGGCCGCCGGCCGCCCGCGAGGCGTTCGTGTCGCTGCTCGGAGCCGGGCGGGACGTATTGCCGGTCTGGGAGGCGTTGGAATCCAAGCGGCTGATCACCGGGCTGTTGCCGGACTGGGACCGGGTGCGCTGTCGTCCGCAGCGCAACGCGGTACACCGCTTCACGGTCGACCGGCATCTGATCGAGACCGTGATCGAGGCCGCCGCGCACACCCGCCGGGTGGCCCGGCCGGACCTGCTCCTGGTGGCCGCGCTGCTGCACGACATCGGCAAGGGTTGGCCGGGCGATCACAGCGTGAGCGGCGAGGTGATCGCGCGCGAGGCCGCCGTGCGGATGGGCTTCGCCAAGAACGACGTGGACGTGCTGGGCACGCTGGTGCGTCACCACCTGCTCCTGGTGGACACCGCGACCCGGCGCGACCTGGACGATCCGACCACCGTGGCGGCGTTCGCCGAGGCGGTGGGCAGCGTGGAAACCCTCGATCTGCTCCACGCGCTCACCGAAGCCGACGCCGCCGCCACCGGACCCGCCGCGTGGAGCGAGTGGCGGGACGCCCTGGTCCGGGACCTCGCCGCCCGGACCAGGGCGGTGTTCGCCGGCCGACCCACCCCGATGGTGTCCGAGCGGATCGTCACCGCCGAGGTGTCCGGCGAACTTCCGGTGGTGCGGCTGGAACCGCTGCCCTTCGGCGCCGAGGTGACCATTGCCGCAGCGGACCGGGTCGGCCTGATGGCGCTGTCCGCGGGCGTCCTGGCGCTGCACCGCCTCACCGTGCGCTCGGCCGCGATCGACGTGGTCGAGGACCTGGGCGTCACGGTGTGGACAGTGGAGACCGAGTTCGGCCGGCTGCCCGACCCGGCCGCGCTGCGCGAGGACGTGCGCAAGGCCCTGGCCGGCGGCCTGGACGTGGCCGCCCGGCTGGCCAAGCGCGAGGCGGCCTACCCGCCCCGGCGCGGCACCACCCGGGCGCCCGCCCGGGTGGAGGTGATCGCGGACGCTTCGCAGAGCGCGACCGTCCTGGAGGTGCGCGCGCACGACAGCCCCGGGTTGCTGCACCGGATCGGCAAGGCGCTCGCCGACGCCCGGGTGAGTGTGCGTCAGGCGCGGGTCGGCACGCACGGCGCGGACGCGGTGGACGCCTTCTACGTGGTCGCCCCGAATGGACGCCCGCTGACCGCCGCCGACGCCCGGAGCCTGGCCAAGACGCTGGAGAAGGCGCTGGCGCCGTGATCCGCGACCCCGGCGGCGTGATCCGGAGCACCCGCGCCGCGGTCCGAGACACTCGCGCCGGAATCGGCCAAGGTACTCGCGCGGGAAGCGACCGCGGCATCCGCGCCGGGATCGGCCACGGCACCCGCGCCCGAACCGGCGAGGGGGCGAACGGCGCCGGTCACGGCGTCCGCGGCGGAATCCCGGACGCGTGCCCCCGTCACGACCGCTCGGCGGGCGGTTAGGCTGGGGCCGACACCACCCGTATCTGACGAAGGACCTCTGCCGACGTGTTCGACACTCTCTCCGACCGCCTCGCAGCGACCTTCAAGAACCTTCGCGGCAAGGGGCGGCTTTCCGAAGCCGACATCGACGCCACCGCGCGCGAGATCCGCGTCGCCCTCCTGGAGGCCGACGTGGCACTCCCGGTGGTCCGCGAGTTCATCGGACGCGTCAAGGAGCGCGCCCGGGGCGCCGAGGTGTCGGGTGCGCTCAACCCGGCCCAGCAGATCGTCAAGATCGTCAACGAGGAACTCGTCGGGATCCTCGGTGGCGAGACCCGCCGGCTGCGCTTCGCCAAGACCGGCCCGACGGTGATCATGCTCGCCGGCCTCCAGGGCGCGGGCAAGACCACCCTGGCGGGCAAGCTGGGCAAGTGGCTCGCGGAGCAGAAGCACCAGCCGCTCCTGGTGGCCTGCGACCTCCAGCGCCCCAACGCGGTCAACCAGCTCTCCGTGGTCGCCCAGCGGGCCGGCGTCGCGGTCTACGCGCCCGAGCCCGGCAACGGCGTCGGCGACCCGGTCAAGGTCGCCCGCGACTCGATCGAGTTCGCCAAGACGAAGCAGTACGACGTGGTCGTGGTGGACACCGCCGGCCGCCTGGGCATCGACGCCGAGATGATGCAGCAGGCCGCGGACATCCGGGACGCGGTCAAGCCGGACGAGATCCTGTTCGTCGTCGACGCGATGATCGGTCAGGACGCGGTGGTCACCGCGCAGGCGTTCCTCGACGGCGTCGGCTTCGACGGCGTGGTGCTCTCCAAGCTCGACGGCGACGCGCGCGGCGGCGCGGCCCTGTCGGTCGCGTCGGTGACCGGCCGGCAGATCATGTTCGCCTCCAGCGGCGAGAAGCTCGACGAGTTCGATGCCTTCCACCCGGACCGGATGGCCTCGCGCATCCTGGGCATGGGCGACATGCTCAGCCTGATCGAGATGGCCGAGGCCAAGTACGACCAGGACCTCGCGCTCAAGGCCGCCGAGAAGCTGCACGGCGGCGGCAACAACTTCACCCTGGAGGACTTCCTCCAGCAGATGGAGCAGGTCAAGAAGCTCGGCTCGATCTCGAAGCTGCTCGGCATGCTGCCCGGCATGGGCGCGATGAAGGAGCAGATCGACAACATCGACGACCGCGACCTGGACCGGGTCGCGGCCATCATCAAGTCGATGACGCCGGCCGAGCGGGCGGACGTGAAGATCCTCAACGGCTCGCGCCGGGCTCGGATCGCCAAGGGTGCCGGTACCGAGGTCAACGCGGTCAACAACCTGATCGAGCGGTTCGTCGAGGCCCGCAAGATGATGGGTCAGATGGCCAAGGGCGGCGGCATGCCGGGAATGCCCGGGATGCCGGGCATGGGTGGCGGCGCCGGCAAGAAGAAGGGCAAGGCGCCCAAGCAGGCCAAGGGCAAGCGCCAGTCGGGCAACCCGATGAAGCGCAAGCAGGAGGCGGCGGCCGAGGCGGCGCGGCGCGAGGAGCGCGCGGCGAACCCGTTCGGCCTGCCGGCCGGCGGCGGCGCGGGCGGCGCGGCCGACTTCGAACTTCCCGATGAGTTCAAGAACTTCCTGCCGCCGGGCCAGAAGTAGGCTCGGACGCGACGCGGGACGACCGCACTCGGGGACGACCCGGGTGCGGTCGGATCACACGACGAAGGGACGCAGGCAGATGACGGGGGTCGTGGATCTGTACACCGTGCCCGGTGCTCACGTGGGCATCCGCGCGCCGCGGGAGTCGGACGCGACGGCGTCCGCGGAGGCCATCCGCCGCTCGGACCACATCGCGCGCTGGAATCCGTCCGACCCGGACGACCTGCCGGACCTGATCCGCCGACAAAGCGACACCTTCCGCACGTTCCTGGTGGTGGATCTCGCCGACGCCGGCCTGGTCGGCCGGGTCAACGTCTCGAACATCGTGCGCTCGCGCTTTTGCAACGCCTCGCTCGGCTACGACGCGTACAAGCCGTACGCGGGCACCGGGCGGATGACCGAGGCGCTCGCCCTGGTGATCGATCGGGTGTTCGCGGCGGACGGCCTGGGGCTGCACCGGCTGGAGATCAACGTGCAGCCGGGCAACGAGGGTTCGATCGCGCTCGCGCGTCGGATGGGCTTTCGACACGAGGGCTTCACCCCGCGGATGCTCTTCCTCAACGACGCGTGGCGCGACCACGAGCGGTTCGCGCTGACCTCGGAGGAGTGGCCCGGGGCGGAGAAGACGATTCTTCCCTCGTAGCGCCGGACATGGCAGGCTGCCCGGCCATGACGTACGAGGTCGAGCCTGCCGTTCATCCCGAACTCGCCGCCCATACCGCGCACTTCACCAAGCGCGTGTACACCGTGGCCGAGCACGTACACGTCGCCGTGGGCTGGTCCTCGGCCAACGCGACGGTGATCGAGGGCCCCGACGGCCTGGTGGTGGTCGACACCGGCAGCGGCGCGGACCTGGCCGCGGTGATCGAGGCGGAGTTGCGCCCGCACCTGGGCGACCCGCACGCGCCGGTCCGGGCCGTGGTGGTCACCCACCATCACCCCGACCATGTGAACGGGCTGAGCCACTGGGCCGCGACGCCGGATGTGGACGTGTACGCGCACCGGACGTTCCTGGCGAGTCTGACCGACCAGTCCGGTCCCGCGCTGCACATCATGGGCCTGCGTTCGGTGTACTCGCTCGGCAACCTGCTCGGCCCCTCGGACACCGAGGGCGTCAACGACGCGGTCGGCCCGCACGCGGGGGTGGGCACACCGTCGTTCGTGATGCCCACGGTGCTGGTGGGCGACGAGTTGGAGACCGAGGTGGCGGGCGTGCGGCTGCGCCTGTTCCACAACCCCGGCGAGACCGACGACGCGATCAGCGTGTACCTCCCGGACAGCGACGTGCTCCTGTGCGGCGACACCATCCAGGGCCCGACCCTGCCGAACATCCATACCCTGCGCGGTTGTCGCTACCGCGATCCGATGCAGTGGGTGCGCAGCATCGACGCTCTGCGCGCGCATCGGGCCGCGCACCTGATCCCCAGCCACGGACAGCCGGTGTCGGGAGCCGCGAAGGTGGCCGAGGTGCTGGCGGTGGAGCGGGACTGCATCCAGTACATCCACGACCAGACGGTGCGTCGGATGAACGAGGGGCTGACCCCGGACGAGTTGGCCGAGACCGTCGAACTGCCCGAACACCTGGCCTCGTACGCGCCTTACGCGCGGGAGTACTACGGCACGGTCAAGCACACCGTGCGGCAGATCTTCTTCGGTTACCTGGGTTGGTTCGGCGGCGACCCGGTGGACCTGGACCCGCTGCCCCGGGCCGAATACGCGCGCCGGACGGTGGAGTTGATGGGCGGCCGGGAACCGGTGCTGGACGCGGCGACGCGGGCGTACGCGGCGGGCGAGTACCAGTGGGCGGCCGAGTTGGCCACGCACCTGACCCGGATCGACCGCGAGGACGCGGACGCGCGCTCGGTCAAGGCCGCCGCTTTTCGCCGGCTGGGCTACGCGCAGCTCAACATCAACTGGCGAAACTGGTACCTGACCAGCGCGGACGAGTTGGAGGACCGGATCCAGCCGATCCTGCCGCTGATCAACTTCGCGGCGGTCTTCGCGCCCAGGGATCTGGTCGCCCGGATCCCGGCGGCGTGGCTGATCGAGTTGTACACGACCCGGTTGCGGGCCGAGGAGGCGCTGGACGTGGACGCCGTGCTGGGCTGGCGGGTGCTCGGCGGTGTGTACGGCGAGGAGGAGGTCGCCCTGCACATCCACCGCGGCGTGGCCCGCTTCCTGCGCGAGATCCCGTCGGACGCCGAGGTGGTCCTCGAACTCCCGCGCGAAACCGTGGAATCGCTCCACCTGGGTCGCACCGACCTGCGCGGCGCCCTGGCCGGCGAGGACGCCCGGACCGTGCGTGGCACAGCCGAACGGGCGGTGACCCTGCTGGATCTCTTCGACCCGGCACAACCGAAGAAGCCCACCGAACTCACGCTGCGCTGAGTTCGCCGACCGCCGGCTCGCGGCACCCGGGTTTCGGGTGCCGCGGTGTGGCTGCGGAGCGGTGCCGACCGTGGCGCTCGCACCGGTCGCGCTGACCCGGGCCAACCTCAAGCAGGTGCTGCCCACGCTCACCGGCCTGGACGTGCGCGAGGTGTGCACGGTCGAACTGGCGTCCGCGTGCGCCCTGCTCGGGCTCGGCTGACGGCGTCGCGGATTGCGGGCGCGGGATACCGGGTGCGGGTTGTGCGGCGCGGGCGGTTGCCCGGTGCCGCATGCAGCCAAGGCAGGCAATACAACATCACGATAAAATTCGTGCATGAAGGCGACGGTACGACAGCTCGAATACCTGGTGACGGTGGTCGACACGGGGTCGTTCACCCGGGCCGCCGAACTGCTGCACGTCACCCAACCCGCGCTGTCGCACCAGATCCGGGCCCTGGAACAAGCCGTCGGCGGCGCGCTGCTCGAACGCCTGCCCCGCGCGATCCGGCTCACCCCGATGGGCCGCGCCGTACTGCCGCATGCCCGGGCGACCCTCGCCGACACCGAGCGCCTGCACGCGGCGGCGCAATGCGTGGCCGGGCTGGCCGGCGGCGAATTGGAGATCGCCACGGTCTACTCGGTGAGCCTGGGCATCCTGCCGCCCGTGCTCCGCGCCTGGCGACGCCGGCAGCCGGGCGTGCGGATCCGGCTGCGCGAGTACGCGCACACCGACGAACTCCGGGCCGCGATGGCGGCGGGCCGGGCCGACCTGGCCATCGGCCCGACGCCCGAGTCCTGGCCCGGGCCGGTACGCGACCTGGGCGTCGAGGAGTTCGTCGTGGTGCTCGCCGCCGACGATCCGGCGGCGATCGACGCCGACGGCACCATCGCGCTCGCGGCGCTCGCCGGCCGCTCCTGGGTGCACTTCGCCCCGGGCAACGGCCTGGCCGAGCTGCTCGACCGGGTCTGTGGTGCGGCCGGCTTCCACCCGGCGGTCGCCGTCCGCGCCGAACAGACCGCCGCCGCACCGCTGTTGGCCGCCGCCGGACTGGGTCCGACGCTGGTTCCGGCGGACATCGTGCAGCCCGGCTTCGACGGCGTCCTGCTGCGCCCGGACCCACCCGTGCGCCGAGTCCTCACCGCCTACACCCGCACCCGCCCCGACCCGCTCACCACATCCTTCGCCGACCTCCTGGCCGAACACGCCTTCGGCCGCCGCCCGGAACGGTCGGCCTGACGGACGACCGAACGCGAGTGCCCCGCCGATCGACTCGGCGGGGCACTCGGCGGGGAGCCGGAAGCGAGGTCAGCTCGCGTCGAGGACCAGCTTGCGCACGTATTCGACCGCCTCGGCGACCGGGACCAGCGCCTTCTCGCCGCTCGCCCGGGAGACGATCTCCACGTTGCCCTCGGCCAGGCTGCGGGCGCCGACGGTGACCCGGAACGGGATGCCGACCAGCTCGATGTCCTTGAACTTCACCCCGGGACGCTCGGCGCGGTCGTCCAGGATCGTGTCCACCCGCTGCCGGAGCAGTTCGGTGTGGATCTCCTCGGCCGTGGTGCGCGACTTCTCGTCGTCCACGTCGAGAAGCGCGACCGCGACCTCGAACGGCGCCACCGCGATCGGCCAGACGATGCCGTTCTTGTCGTGGTGCGTCTCCACGACCGCGGCCATCGCGCGCTCGACGCCGATGCCGTAGCTGCCCATGATCGGGGTGACCCGCTCGCCGTCCGCGCCCAGCACGTTCACGCCGAGAGCCTCGGTGTACTTGTAGCCGAGCTTGAAGATGTGACCGATCTCGACGGTCTGCTCGACCTCCAGGCCGGTGCCGCACGTGGGACACGGCTCGCCGGCCACCACCTCGCGCAGGTCGGCCCAGGTGCCCACGGCGATGTCCCGCTCGACGTCCACGCCACGCACGTGCACCTTGTCGACGTTGGCGCCGGTGACCATGTCCCGACGACCGCGCAGCGCCTGGTCGGCCAGGATCGGCAGGTCGCGCACGCCGACCCCGCCCAGGCTGCCCGGGTAGGCGCCGAGCGCGGCCTTGATCTCGTCCGGGGTGGCCGGGCGCACGTCGGTGGAGCCGGTGGTGTCGATCAGCTTCTGCTCGACCAGCGCGTGGTCGCCGCGCAGCAGGGCCAGGGTGAGCTGCCCGCCGACCATGTAGACCAGCGTCTTGATCTGCCGGTCGGCCGGCACGCCGTGCGCCTTGGTCAGGTTCTCGATGGTCTTGATGCCGGGGGTGTCGAACCGCTCCGGCGCGTCGAGTCCGGCGCCGTCCTCGATCGCCGCGAGCCGCGATGTGGCCTTCTCGACGTTGGCCGCGTAGTCGCACTTCGGGCAGTGCACGACGAGGTCCTCGCCGGCCGCCGACGGGCACATGAACTCGGTCGAGCCGCTGCCGCCCATGGTGCCGCTGGACGCCTGCACGGCGATCGCCGGGATGCCCAGGCGCTGGAAGATCCGCACGTACGCCTGCCGGTGCGCCTCGAACGAGCGGTCCAGCCCCTCGGCGTCCAGGTCGAAGCTGTAGGAGTCCTTCATGGTGAACTCGCGCACCCGGATCAGGCCGCTCTTGGGCCGCGGCTCGTCGCGGAACTTGGTCTGGAACTGGTACCAGGTCTGCGGCAGGTCGCGGTAGGAGCTGAGCTCGTGCGCGAGGGTGGTGAAGATCTCCTCGTGCGTCATGCCCAGCGCGAGGTCCGAGCCCTTGCGGTCCTTGAGCCGGAACATCTCGTCGCCCATGACTTCCCAGCGACCGCTCTTGTGCCAGATCTCGGCCGGGTGCATGGTCGGCAGGATCATTTCCTGCGAGCCGATCCGGTTCATCTCCTCGCGGATGATCGCGACGACCTTCGCGCGCACCCGTACCGCGAGCGGCAGCAGCGAGTAGTGGCCGGCCATCAGCTGCCGGATGTACCCCGCGCGCACGAGCAGACGGTGGCTGACCGCGTCGGCGTCGGCGGGGTCCTGGCGGAGGGTGGGTACGTACAGTTCGGACCAACGCATGAGACCGTGGCGACCTAACTACTGGAAGAGGGAGAAGGGCGATGCGGCTTGCATTCTAAAAGCCGCGCGTACCTCGGCCACCCGAGTTCACGCCCGGCTTTGGCCGCGGGCCGGAAGTCTGGCAGAATGGCCAGCTGAGTACCCGGGGCATTGCCGGACCCTCTCTCCGCATGCTTACCGTGTCCACGATCAGCCGAGCTTCATGTCCCCACGTGAATGCCGGCTGTTCACCCACGTCAAGATGCAGGAGACACCACTCTCGTGGCAGTCAAGATCAAGCTGAAGCGCCTGGGCAAGATCCGTTCGCCCCACTACCGCATCGTCGTCGCCGACGCCCGCACCAAGCGTGACGGTCGGGCGATCGAGGAGATCGGTATCTACCACCCGATGGAGAACCCCTCGCGCATCGAGGTCGACTCCGAGCGGGCGCTCTACTGGCTGGGTGTCGGCGCGCAGCCGACCGAGCCGGTCGCGCACATCCTCAAGCTCACCGGCGACTGGCAGAAGTACAAGGGTCTGCCGGCCCCGGCCCCGCTGCTCGTCGCCGCGGAGAAGGCCGACAAGAAGTCGCTCTTCGAGGCCGCCGCCCGTGAGGCGATGGACGAGCCCAAGGACGGCGCCACCACGCCGAAGGCCAAGAAGGAGAAGAAGGTCGAGGCCGCCGCCGAGACCGAGACTCCGGCCGCCGAGGGCGAAGCCGCCGCCGAGACCGCCGCTAACGAGGGCTGACCGTGCTCGAGGAAGCCCTCGAACACTTGGTCAAGGGCATCGTCGAGCATCCGGACGAGGTCAAGGTACGGGCGCGTAATCTCCGCCGCGGCCGCATTCTCGAGGTTCGGGTCCACCCCGAAGACCTCGGGAAGGTCATCGGTCGAGGCGGTCGCACCGCGCGTGCGCTGCGCACCGTCGTGACCGCGCTCGGCGGCCGGGGAGTCCGCGTCGACCTCGTCGACGTCGACCAGGTTCGCTGACGTACTCGGACATCACCGTCCAACCGGGAGCTGCCCGGCGGAGCTTTCCGCCGGGCAGCTTCTTGGCATATGCAGTCCGGGCATACGCAGTCTTGGCATTTCCGGCTTCGTGGCATTTTCCCTCCTGCCCCGGGCACGAGGTCCCACTCGGGGCAGAGATCGAGGAGTCGCAGGTGCAGCTTGTGGTCGGCCGTATCGGCAAGGCGCACGGCATCAAGGGCCAGGTGACCGTCGAGGTCCGCACCGACGAGCCCGAAGTGCGGCTCGCACCCGGCGCGGTGCTGATGACGGATCCCCCGTCGGTCGGTCCGTTGACCATCGCCGACGGCCGGGTGCACAGCGGCCGGCTGCTGCTCACCATCGAGGGCGTGACCACCCGCAGCGGCGCCGAGGCGCTGCGCAACACGCTGCTGATCGCCGAGGTCGACCCCGAGGAACTGCCCGAGGACCCCGAGGAGTACTACGACCACCAGCTGATCGGGCTCGACGTGGTCACCGCGGACGGCGAGGCGATCGGCGAACTGACCGAGGTCGTCCACCTGCCCTCGCAGGACCTGTTCATGGTCCGCCGGTCGGACGGTCGCGAGGTGATGATCCCGTTCGTGCACCAGATCGTCCCGGAGATCGACCTGGAGAACCAGCGCGCGGTGATCACTCCGCCACCGGGTCTGCTGGACGCGGAGAACGCGGTGCTCGCGGTGCCGGACCCGGAGGCGGGCGAGACCGAGCCGCGTGAGCGCAAGCCGAAGAAGACCAAGCCGAAGAAGCTCACGGCCGCCGAACGCGCCGAGGCGAAGGCCGCCCGGGCCGCGGCGAAGCCGGAGCCCGACGCGAAGCCCGAGCCGGGGTCGACGCCGCAGTCGAAGGCGGAGCCCGAGCAGGACCCCTCGTGAGGATCGACGTCGTCACGATCTTCCCCGAATACCTCGCACCGCTGGACGTCTCCCTGGTGGGCAAGGCGTGTGCCAAGGGGCTGATCGACGTACACCTGCACCAACTGCGGGACTGGACGTACGACGTGCACAAGACCGTCGACGACACTCCGTACGGCGGCGGCCCCGGCATGGTGATGAAGCCCGAACCGTGGGGCCTCGCGCTGGACGCGGTGCTGGAGCGCGGCGCGAGCGCGGCGGCATCGGTGCCGCGGATGATCGTGCCGACCCCGTCCGGGCGGCCGTTCACCCAGGATCTCGCGGTCGAATTGGCCGAGGAGCCGTGGCTGCTGTTCGCGCCGGCCCGGTACGAGGGCATCGACCGGCGGGTGCTCGACGAGGCGGCGACCCGGATGCGGGTGGACGAGGTGTCCATCGGCGACTATGTGCTCGCCGGCGGCGAAGTGGCCGTGCTGGTCATGGTCGAGGCGGTGGCTCGGCTGCTGCCCGGCGTGCTCGGCAATGCCGAGTCGCACCGGGACGACTCGTTCGCACCGGGTGCGATGGCCAACCTGCTCGAGGGACCGGTGTACACCAAGCCCGCACAGTGGCGCGGCCGCGAGGTGCCACCGATCACGGTGTCCGGGAACCACGGCGCGATCGCCCGCTGGCGGCGGGACGAGGCGCTGCGCCGCACCGCCGCACACCGGCCCGACCTGATCGCCCGGATCGACCCGGCGGCCGTGGACAAGAAGGACCGGGCCACCCTCGCCGAGCTGGGCTGGGTCGAGCGGGACGGCCGGTTTCAGCCGGCCGATACACCTGTGGCAGACTGAGACGCTGTTGCCATGTCCCGATCCGGACCGGGTTCCCCGGGAGTCGGACGGCACCCCTGCCACAGGGGGAGCGCCACTCGGGAGCGGCGACCCCACACCTGTGACCACGAAACCCGTGGGTGACCTGTGGCACCCACGAGAAAGCGACGCGAGATGAACAAGCTCGACCACATCGATGCCGCATCCCTGCGGGACGACGTCCCGGACTTCCGTTCCGGTGACACCCTCAAGGTGCACGTGCGAGTCATCGAAGGCAACAAGTCCCGCGTCCAGGTCTTCCAGGGCTTCGTCCTGCGTCGCCAGGGTGACGGCGTGCGCGAGACCTTCACGGTCCGCAAGGTCAGCTACGGCGTCGGCGTGGAGCGCACCTTCCCGGTGCACACCCCGGTGATCGAGAAGATCGAGCTGGTCACCCGCGGTGCGGTCCGTCGCGCGAAGCTGTACTACATGCGCGACCTGCGCGGCAAGGCCGCGAAGATCAAGGAGAAGCGCACGGACCGTCCGGGCCGCTGACCCGTACGTTCCACCCGGGGTGCCTCGGCCATGTCGACGCGACCCGGACGCTAGGCTCGTTCGCGATGGACGACGCAGAGCAGAGCAAAGGCCGTGCCTCCACGGCGGAGGAATCCGCCGGTACCTCGTCCACCGAGGTCGTGGAGGCGCGGCCTTCGCGTGTCTCGGGGCAGGCACGGAGCGCGGACGGCGACGAGAGCGGCTCCGAGGGGGCCGTCGCGACGGTCACGGAGGCGGTGAAGTCTCCAATCCTGGTAAAGGATTCGGCCGTGAACCGGACCCCGGCTTCGGCTGCGGACCCCGTACCCGCAGCCGCCCCGGAGCTCGCCGCGGACGCGCGCGTCGCCGCCGACTCCGTCCCCGATTCCGACCGCGATTCGGCGGCGGAGCGGGACGAGCCCGTCGAGCCGGCGGACGCCGTCGCCGACACCGCCGACACCGATGACGACAAGGCCGACGACCCCGACGACGCGCTCCCCGCGCCGCGCCGGCGGCGGATGCCCGCGTGGGTCGAACTGCCACTCCTGGTCGCGGTGGCGATGGTGGTCGTGCTCGCGGTGAACTCGTGGGTGGCCCAGCCGTTCGTGATCCCGAGCGGTTCGATGGAGAACACGCTGCAGGTCGGCGACCGGGTCCTGGTCAACAAACTCGCCTACCGATTCGGGGACATCCGACGCGGCGACATGATCGTCTTCGACGGACGCGGCTCGTTCACGCCCGAGGACACCGACAAGCCCAACCCGGTGACCGGCGCACTGCGCAAGCTCGGTGGGGTGTTCGGCTTCACGAACCCGGACGACAGCGACTTCGTCAAGCGGGTGATCGGGATCGGCGGCGACGTGGTCAAGTGTTGTGACGCGCAGGGTCGGGTCACCGTCAACGGCGTGCCGCTCGACGAGGGCGACTATCTGCATCCGGGTGACAAGCCCTCGGACTTCCCCTTCGAAGCCGAGGTGCCCAAGGGCAAGCTGTGGGTCATGGGCGACCACCGCAGCAACTCGGCCGACTCGCGCGACCACCTCGGCGACCCGGGCGGCGGCATGGTGCCCGAGCGCCGGGTGATCGGGCGGGCGCAGTGGATCATCTGGCCGTTCGGTCGGATCCAGGGCGCGGACCGGCCGAGGACGTTCGAGCAGTCGGACTTCGACCGTCGTGGGTAAGCGCGGCAAGCCCAAGGGCGGCCGCGCCGCCGACACCGGCACGTCCGGGCCGGCCACGCGTGCGCATGCCCCCGGCGCTTCGCCTGCGGCACCGGCCGCCGCGGTGGTGCTCGGCGAGGCCGAACCGCCGATCGCCGCCCCCTCGGTCGAGGTGGGCGCACCCAAGCGGCGGCGGCGCGGCCGGCGCTCGCGGCGCAAGGAGAAGGTGGTGCCGCTATGGCGCGAGTTGCCGATGCTGGCGGTGATCGCGCTCGCGCTCGCGCTGCTCATCAAGACCTTCCTCGTGCAGGCGTTCTACATTCCGTCCGGTTCGATGGAGCACACCATCAACGTCGGCGACCGGGTGCTGGTGGACAAGTTCTCGCCGTGGTTCGGGTGGACCCCCGAACGCGGCGAGGTGGTGGTCTTCCCGGATCCGGGCGGGTGGTTGGGCGACAAGAAGTCGGACGACCCGCCGCCCGGGCTCAAACAGATCAAGCAGGGCCTGGTGTTCGTCGGCATGTTGCCCTCGGACGACGAACAGGACCTGATCAAGCGGGTGATCGGGGTCGGCGGCGACACGGTGGCCTGCTGCGACCCCTCCGGCCGGATCACCGTCAACGGTGTCCCCTTGGACGAGCCGTACCTGTACCGGGGCAACGCGCCCTCGGAGAAGAGATTCAGTGTGACCGTGCCCAAGGGTCGGTTGTGGGTGATGGGCGACCATCGCGGTGACTCGGCCGACTCGCGGGCACATATGGATCGGCCCTATCAGGGCACGATCCCGGAGAGCGATGTGGTCGGCCGGGCCGTCGTGGTGGCCTGGCCGTTCGGCCGGGCGCATCGACTGCCCGTTCCGGAAACGTTCGGGAACAAAGCCCTGTCGGTTGCGATTCCCCCGCCCACCCCGGTCGTTATGGGAATGGTGGGTGCGGTTCCGCTGGTCCTGCTACGCCGACGTGTACGCTCGCGCCGGCGCATGCCGGACCCCTGGGGCCGACATCGACCCGGCAACGTGCGCGGCACGGGTCGGAAATCATCAAGACAGAGCTGTGGGCAGCCGGTGGACAGCCCCGACCGGGTGCCGTCCGGCCTGCACGGGTACGAGGAGGCGCCATGGGGGAAGTCGTGATCGGAGCGCGATCCGCTGGTGGAGACGACGATCGTGGGCGGGTGCCGCAGGAGCGGCATCCGACCGACGCGCCGCACGATCCCGGAGCGCCACCGACCCAACCAACGAGCGGGGACGGACCCGCGCAGTCGCCCGATCTGGTGAAGCGACCAGAGGGTGCCGCCCCGGAGGCGGCGCCGATCTTCCCGCCGGCGGGTCCGACCCCCACGCCCGGCGGCCCGGGCGACGGTGCGCCGCCCGACGCGGACGAGCCGGGCGGCTCCGGTGGCTCGGACGGCCCGCAGGACTCCGGGGACGACGAGGGTGCCTCCGACTCGGGTGAACGGCGCAAGAAGAAGGGGTCGTTCTGGAAGGAACTGCCGCTGCTCCTGCTGATCGCCATCGTTCTGGCGCTGCTCATCAAGACCTTCCTGGTCCAGGCGTTCTCGATTCCCTCGGAGTCGATGGAGAACACCATCAAGGTCGGCGACCGGGTGCTGGTGAACAAGTTCTCGCCGTGGTTCGGCGCGGAGCCCGAGCGCGGTCAGGTCGTGGTCTTCCACGACCCGGGCAACTGGCTGCAGGAGGCCCCGAAGCAGTCCGACAACGCGGTGGTGCGCGGGTTGCAGAAGGGCATGTCCTGGGTCGGTCTGATGCCGTCCGCGGACGAGAAGGACCTGATCAAGCGGGTGATCGGGGTGGGCGGCGACCGGGTGCAGTGTTGTGACGCCCAGGGTCGCCTGATGGTCAACGGGAAGCCGTTGGACGAGAGTTCGTACCTCAAGAAGGGTGTGGCCCCGTCGACGAAGGTGTTCGACGTGACCGTGCCCAAGGGTCGGATCTGGCTGATGGGCGACAACCGGGACAACTCGTCCGACTCGCGCTACCACATGGACCAACCGTTCAGCGGGACGGTCGACAAGGACCAGGTGATCGGGCGCGCGTTCACCGTGGTGTGGCCGCTGAACCGGATCCACCGGCTCGGCGTGCCGGGCACGTTCGATCAGCCGGGTCTGGGGCTCGACGTGATCGGCGGCACGCCGATGGCGGCCGGGCTGATCGGGGCCGTGCCGCTGGTGCTGTGGCGCCGGCGCCGGGCCGGGGTGGACGGCGCACCCGAGGCGGCGCCGGCCACGCGTGACCCCTCGGGAGCGCCGCCGGCCTGACCGCGGGCCGCTTCGGTACGGCCGGGTCGCTCGGGAATCCTTCTCCCGGGCGACCCGGCCGTTCGTGTTCGGGGCACAATCCGTGGATGACGACTCAACCCGTGTCATGGCCCGGAGACGTGCCGGAGCCGGTTCCGGACTACCCCGCGGACCTTGCTCCCGACCTGGAACGCCGCGCCGTGCGTGTGGTCCTGCTCGACCCGGACGGCCGGGTGCTGCTGTTTCGCACCCGGGTCCCCGAATCCGACCCGTCGCAGTGGTACGACCTGCCGGGCGGCGGCCTCGACCCCGGCGAGACCTACGTGGATGCGGCGGTCCGGGAGATTTTGGAGGAGACCGGCCTGCGGATCACCCCCGCCGACGTGGGACCGCCCACTTGGCGGCGGAGTGTGACCTGGGTGCGTCCGGGGCATCGGCGGGTGCAACACGAGTTCGTGGTCCTGGTCCGGATCGCCGAGCGGGCGCCGAAGGTCGGCGAGGATCGGTCGCAATGGACGGCCGAGGAGCTGGCCGAGTACCAGGAGGCGGTGTGGTGGTCCACGGCCGAGATCGCGGCCGCCCCGGTGCGGTTCTATCCCGGTCGGCTGCCCGAGCTGCTCGAGGCGTTCCTGGCCGGCGAGCTGATCGACGAGCCGTTCGAGTGGTGGAACGGCTGAGGGATGGCCGGCGGCCCGGGGCCCACCCGGGCGATCCGGGCCGCCCGCGGCCTCCCGGACGGTTGTGCCATGGTGCGCCGGTGGCCGCCAGGGTCGCCGGTACACAATGGGAGACGACAGCGAAGCGCAGGAGCGAGGGGCGCGCATGAGTGCGGAAGATCTCGAAAAGTACGAGACCGAGATGGAGCTGCAGCTCTACCGCGAGTACCGCGACGTCGTGGGTCTCTTCAAGTACGTCATCGAGACGGAAAGGCGCTTCTACCTCACCAACCAGTACGAGCTGCACGTGAGGTCGGCCGACGGGGAGGTCTTCTTCGAGTTGTCCATGGCGGACGCGTGGGTGTGGGACATGTATCGACCCGCGCGATTCGTGAAGAATGTCCGAGTTCTCACCTTCAAGGACGTCAACGTCGAGGAATTGACCAAGAGCGAGTTCGAGATGCCCTCGGGCAACGAGGGGTTCGGCGGCTGAGCGGCTGAGCCGCCGATCGCGGTCCCACACCCGCAAGGGCGGCATCCACAACGACCGGGGTTGTGCACAGCCGGTCGCGCACGCGCTCTCGACCACCTCCGGCCCCGGCATTGTCGGTGCCGGAGGTGGTCGTCGTGCGAAACGATGCGGGTGGCGGCGAAGACCGGGGCAGCGGCCCCCGGGGTGTGGCGCGGGGCGTGGTGGGATCGGCCCGGCAGTCGCGGAACACCGCCGTGGGGCGGTATGGCGAACGGGTCGCGGCCCGGTATCTGATCGAGGCCGGGATGGCCGTCCTGGATCGGAACTGGCGCTGCCGCGACGGTGAGATCGACATCGTTGCCCGGGACGGGCCCACGCTCGTGGTGTGCGAGGTCAAGACTCGGCGGGCGGGCGGCTTCGAGCATCCGTTGGAGGCGGTCGGCGCGGTCAAGGCGGAGCGGCTGCGGGTGCTCGCGGAGCGCTGGCTGCTGGCCCACCCGGTCGGCGGCCCGCCGGGGCGCGAGGTGCGGATCGATCTGGTCGCCGTGCTCGCGGCCGCGCGCGGGGCGGCCCGGGTCGAGCACGTCCGGGGGGTGTGCTGACCGTGGGCTTCGCACGCACCCGCTCGGTCACCCTGCTGGGCGTGGACGGCGTGGTGGTCGAGGTCCAGGCCGACCTGGAGCCCGGGGTGACCACGTTCACGCTGGTGGGCCTGCCGGACAAGACCCTCGTGGAATCCAGGGAGCGGGTCCGCGCCGCGCTGGTCAACAGCGGGGAGGAGTGGCCGCAGCGGCGGCTCACGGTGGGCCTGTCACCCGCGACCGTGCCCAAGACCGGATCCGGGTTCGACCTGCCGATCGCGGCCGCCGTGCTGGCCGCGGCGGGGGTGCTCGACCCCCGCGTGATCGAGGACCTGGTGATGGTCGGCGAACTGGGCCTGGACGGGCGCCTGCGGCCGGTGCGCGGGGTACTGCCGGCGGTGATGGCCGCCGCTGCGGCGGGCTGCGCGCGGGTCGTGGTGCCCGCCGTGGTGGCCGGGGAGGCCGAACTGGTGCCCGGGATCACCGTGTGCGGGGTGACCTCGCTGCGCCACCTGCTCGCGCTGCTGCGCGGCGAACCGGTGCCCGCGCCGGAACACGCGGTGGCCGACATCGGCCTGGGACCGGACCCCCTGGCCGTGGTCGGCACCCTGGCCGCCGGCCCCGCGCCGGCCGGTGCGCGGCCGGCCGACCTGGCCGACGTCGCCGGACAGGACCGGGCCCGGCGGGCGCTGGAGGTGTGCGCGGCGGGCGGACACCACCTGTTCCTGCTCGGCAACCCGGGAGCGGGCAAGACGATGCTGGCCGAGCGGCTGCCCGGGATCCTGCCCGCGCTCGACGGCCCGGCCTCGCTGGAGGTCAGTGCCGTGCACTCGATCGCCGGCACGCTGCGCTCGGACCTGCCGCTGGTGACCACGCCGCCGTTCTGCGCGCCGCACCACAGCGCCACGATGCCCGCGATCGTGGGCGGCGGCAACGGCCTGCCCCGCCCGGGCGCGGTCTCTCTCGCCCATCGGGGCGTGCTGTTCCTGGACGAGAGCCCGGAGTTCGCCGGCCGGGTCCTGGACGCGCTGCGGCAGCCGCTGGAGTCGGGCACGGTCACGGTCGCGCGCAGCGGCGGGATGTTGTGCTTCCCGGCGCGGTTCCTGCTGGTGATGGCGGCCAACCCGTGTCCGTGCGGGCGGTTCTCCGGGCGCGGCCTGGACTGCACGTGCTCGGTGCTGATGCGGCACAAGTACCTCTCCCGATTGTCCGGGCCGCTGATGGACCGGATCGACGTGCGGGTCACCGTGGACGCGGTCTCCCGGGCCGAGCTGTTCGCGCCCGAGGGGTCGGGGGAGCGGTCGGCGGTGGTGGCCGCGCGGGTGCTCGCGGCCCGGGAGCGGGCCGCACGGCGGCTGGCCGGGACCGGGTGGGCGGTCAACGCCGAGGTGCCCGGGCGCGAGCTGCGCACCCGCTGGCGCGTCGATCCGGACGCGCTGGATCGGGCCGCCCGGGACATGGAGCGCGGCCTGCTCACCGCCCGCGGCCTGGATCGGGTGTTGCGGGTCGCCTGGACCGTCGCCGACCTGCGCGGGCACGAGCGGCCCGGCCGGGCCGATGTGGACGCGGCCCTGGAACTGCGGACCGGCATCGTCCGGGGCGACTCGGCCGGCGACGACGAGCCCGCGCCGTGACGGGGCCGGAGCCGCTGCCCTGGGGCGAGTGGGACCCGCTCGCCCGGGACGCCGCGGCGGAGCGGGTGGCCCGGGCGGCGCTGACCCGCTTGGTGGAGCCGGGTGACGCGGCGTTCGGCCGCGCGGTGCGCACCCATGGCGCGGCCCGGCTGCTGGCCGACCTGCGGGCGGGCGCCGCGTTGCCGGTCGAGCTGGCCCGGCGGGATCCGGCCGGCTACCGGGTCCGACTGGGCGGGCACGACCCGGAGCGGGATCTGGCGCGGATCGCCGGGCTCGGCGGTGCCTTCGTGGTCCCCGGCGATCCTGGCTGGCCCACCCAGCTCGACGACCTCGGGGACGCCCGGCCGCTGGGCCTGTGGGCGCGCGGTGCGGCGCCGCTGCGGCTCGCCGCGCTGCGTTCGGTGGCGGTGGTGGGCGCGCGGGCGTGCACCGACTACGGCACGCATGTGGCCGCGACGCTGGCCGCCGACCTGGCCGAGGCGGGCTGGACGGTGGTCTCGGGCGGCGCCTACGGGGTGGACGCCGCCGCACACCGCGGCGCGCTCGTGGTGGACGGCCCCACCGTCGCGGTGCTCGCGTGCGGAATCGACGTGAACTACCCGCGCGGACACGAACGGCTGCTCGCCCGGATCGCCGACGAGGGCACCCTGGTCACCGAGCTGCCGCCCGGGGCGCATCCCACCCGATACCGCTTCGTCGAGCGCAACCGGGTGATCGCGGCGCTGACCCGGGGCACCGTGGTGGTCGAGGCGGCGCTGCGCAGCGGTGCCCTGATCAGCGCGCGCCGGGCGGCGCGGCTGGGCCGCCAGGTGATGGGCGTGCCGGGGCCGGTCGGCTCGCCGAGTTCGGCCGGCGTGCACGCGCTGCTGCGCGAGCCGGGCTCGGTGCTGATCACCCGGGCGGCCGAGGTGATCGAACAGGTGGGCCTGATCGGCGACGACCTCGCGCCGGTGTTGTCCGGCCCGGTCCGGCCGGGCGACGATCTGGCGCCGGCGACGCGCCGGATCCTGGAGACGGTGCCGACCCGGGGCGCGTCGTCCACGGCGCAGATCGCCCGCGAGGCCGGCGTTGCACCCGCAGCCACCCGCCGCCATCTCGACGTCCTGGCCGCCCGCGAACTGGTCGATCGCACCTCGAAGGGGTGGCGTCGCCGTGGCGGTGCTTGACCTGGGGCGGCAGCGATCATCACCGTGAGGGGAGGCCCAATCGAGGAGGTGCCATACCCCGTGACCGAGGAGAACGTGGCCGAGGCTGCGGCCGAGGAAGGGGACATCCGCGGCCCCGACCGGATCGCCCCGCAGCCGGCCGCGCTTGCCCGACCGGACCGCGACCGGTCACCGCGGTTCGGCCGGTTCGCGCGCACCCGGCACGAGATCGCCCCCGGTCCGCTCGAACGCGCGTGCCCGGTCGATCTCGGCGACGTTCGACGACACGCCCGTAGCGGCCCGCGACCTCGTGGCCGCGTCGACGTCCGAGCGGGCACCCGGTGCGGCGGGTACGCCCGTTCGGGCCGGCACGATCGCCGTGCACGGGCGCGCCACGGCGCGGACTCCGAGCACGGTCGGGCACACGCGCACGCCGCCCCGGGCCGGCCGCGTCCGGTACCCCCTCGATCGGTGGATCATCGCCGGTGGGCGGCACCGCGCGGGCCGAATCCGGCGCACCGCCCGCCGTCCGGTCGAACCGCCGGCCCGGCCGCCCCGACCGTCGCTCCGGGCCCTCGGGGAGGCCGCCTTCGCGCGCCCGCCCGAATCCGCCGGGGGTGATCCGCGCGCCCCCGGCCGCACCGCCGCGACCCGGCCGACCCGGGCCGGGCAAGCCATTCGTAGCGCTCGGGAGTCGTCAGGTCACGCTACGCTCGCGAAGACCCAGATCTGCACGCACGTCTTTGTGGAACGACTCAAGGCCACGTATGCCCAAGCAAACCCCAGGGCGTAAGAGCGCCACCGCGGCCGCGTCCCAGGACGGACCGGCCGTCACCGTCGAGGACGGTGGCGCTTCCAACCGCGCGCTGGAGAACCTCTGGAGCGACTTCAAGCGCTCGGGCGATCCCACCCTGCGGGAACGCCTCATCCTGAATTACTCGCCGCTCGTGAAGTACGTCGCCGGGCGCGTCGGCGTCGGCCTTCCGGCCAACGTGGACCAGGCAGACTTCGTCTCGTACGGGATGTTCGGCCTGATCGACGCGATCGAGAAGTTCGACCTCGACCGCGCGATCAAGTTCGAGACGTACGCGATCAGCCGCATCCGAGGCGCGATCATCGACGAACTGCGCGCGCTGGACTGGATCCCCCGGTCCGTGCGGCAGAAGGCCCGCGCGGTCGAACTGGCCTACGCGGGCCTGGAGGCCAAGCTCAATCGCACGCCCTCGGAGGTCGAGGTCGCCCGCGAGATGGGCATCGCGCTGGAGGACCTGCACGCGATCTTCAGCCAGCTCTCGCTGATCAATGTGATGGCCCTGGACGAACTCCTGCACACCGGGCAGGACGGCGGCGATCGGCTCAGCCTGGTGGACACGCTGGAGGACACCACCGCCGACGACCCGGTCGAGGTGGCCGAGAGCCGAGAGATGCGGCACCTGCTCGCCCGGGCGGTCAACGCGCTGCCCGAACGGGAGAAGACCGTCGTGACGCTCTACTACTTCGAGGGCCTGACCCTGTCCCAGATCGGCCAGGTGCTCGGAGTCACCGAGAGCCGAACCTGCCAGATCCACACCAAGGCGGTGCTCCAACTGCGCGGCAAGTTGTCCGACGCGCGGTGAAGGTTCCCCCGTTGTTCGCGGCCCGGCCTTCGTCGAATGTCGGTGCGATTCCTTAATGTGGACAAGTGGACAGCAATACGGCAGGCACGACAGGACTTCCCGCGTCTCGGCCCGGGGCAAAGGATCGAACCCGACAGGGCCACTACGGCTTCGAGGACCTCGCCCGCTGGGTTCCCGAACCCAACAAGCGGCCCGGGCGCACGGCGTTCGAGCGCGACCGGGCTCGGGTGCTGCACTCGGCCGCGCTGCGCCGACTCGCGGGCAAGACCCAGGTCGTGGTCCCCGGCGAGACCGCCGCCGCAGGCCAGGACAGCCCGCGCACCCGGCTCACCCACTCGCTCGAATGCGCCCAGATCGGCCGTGAGCTGGGCCAGGCCCTGGGCTGCGACCCCGACCTGGTGGAGACCGCGTGCCTGGCCCACGACCTCGGCCACCCGCCGTTCGGCCACAACGGCGAACGTGCCCTCGACGAGGCGGCCAAGACCTGCGGCGGCTTCGAGGGCAACGCACAGAGCCTGCGCCTGCTCACCCGGCTCGAACCCAAGACGTTCGGCCCCGACGGCCGCAGCGTGGGCCTGAACCTGACCCGCGCCGGCTTGGACGCGGTGCTCAAGTACCCGTGGCCGCGCCGCCGGGACACACATTCCTACGGTGCCTACGACGACGACCGGGCCGTCTTCGACTGGGTGCGTGCCGACGCCGACCCGAACCGCCGTTGCCTGGAGGCCCAGGTGATGGACTGGTCCGACGACGTCGCCTACTCGGTGCACGACCTGGAGGACGCGGTGCAATCGCACCGGCTCGACCTGGTTCGGCTGCGCGACCCGGGCGAACGGCGCGAGCTGCTCGACCTCACCGTGCGCCGCTACCGCCCCGACTGCGCGGCCGACGAACTCGGCGAGGCGCTGGACCGATTGCTCGCGCTCGACTTCTGGCCGGTGGGCTACGACGGCTCGCGCCGGGCCCAGGCCCGGCTCAAGAACGCCACCAGCGGCCTGATCGGCCGCTTCTGCCTGGCCGCCGAACACGCCACCCGCGAGCTGTACGGCACCGACCCGGTCACCCGCTACGCCGCCGACCTGATCGTCCCGCGCGACATCCGCCTCGAATGCGCCGTGCTCAAGGCGGTCACCGCGCGCTACGTGATGGCCCGCGAGGGTGCCGACCGGCTGCGCGAGCGCCAGCGCGCGGTGATCACCGAGCTGGTCGAACTGCTCGTGGCCGGCGGCCCCGAGGTCCTGGACGCGTCGCTGCGCGAGGACTGGGACCGGGCAGCCGACGACGCGGCCCGGCTGCGGGTGGTCGTGGACCAGGTGGCCTCGCTCACCGACCGCGCCGCGATCACCCTGCACGCCGCGCTGAGCTCGCGGTGAGCCGCCCGGCCGCCGCCGACGCGCACCGCGCGGACCCGTAGACTCGACGATCGTGGCCGGCCGTATCCGTGAGGAAGACGTCAGGCGGGTCCGCGAGACGGCACGCATCGCGGAGATCGCCGAACAACATCTGCAACTGCGCAACGCGGGCGGAGGAAACTTCAAGGGGCTGTGCCCCTTCCACGACGAGAAGTCCCCGTCCTTCCAGGTCAGCCCGGCGAAGAACCTCTGGTACTGCTTCGGCTGCGGCGAAGGCGGCGACGTTCTCGACTTCGTCATGCGCCTGGACCACACCACGTTCTCGGAGACCGTGGAGCGGCTGGCGCAGCAGTACGGCATCGAGCTGCGCTACGAGGAGGGCGGCTACACGCCGGGCCGCCAGCAG
Organism: Embleya sp. NPDC005575; assembly: GCF_040605455.1. NCBI lineage: Bacteria > Bacillati > Actinomycetota > Actinomycetes > Kitasatosporales > Streptomycetaceae > Embleya > Embleya sp. NPDC005575. The sequence continues at coordinate 46,754 of NZ_JBEXCV010000023.1, forward strand.
GGCCGACGCACCCGCCTGGTCGAGGCGCACAAGATCGCCGCGCGCTGGTTCGCCGATCAGCTCGGCAGCCCCGAGGCGGAGACCGCCCGCCAGTTCCTCGCCGACCGCGGCTTCGAGCAGGACGCCGCCGAACGGTTCGCGCTCGGCTACGCGCCCAAGGGTTGGGAGAACCTGGTCCGCTTCCTGCGCGGCAAGGGCTTCACCCCGCAGGAGATGCTCGAGGGCGGCCTGGCCAGCGAGGGCCGCAACGGCCCGATGGACCGCTTCCGGGGCCGGTTGATCTGGCCCATCCGCGACATCACCGGCGACGTGATCGGCTTCGGCGCGCGCAAGCTCTACGACGACGACAACGGCCCCAAATACCTGAACACCCCCGAGACCCCGATCTACAAGAAGTCCCAGGTGCTGTACGGCCTGGACCTGGCCAAGAAGGAGATCGCCAAGTCCGGCCGGGCGGTCATCGTCGAAGGCTACACCGACGTGATGGCCTGCCACCTCGCCGGCGCGGGCACCGCGATCGCCACGTGCGGCACCTCCTTCGGCGACGAGCACATCAAGGTGCTGCGTCGGCTGCTGATGGACTCCGGCGAGTTCCGCGGCGAGGTGATCTTCACCTTCGACGGCGACGCGGCGGGCCAAAAGGCCGCGCTGCGGGCATTCGAGGAGGACCAGAAGTTCGTCACCCGCACCTTCGTCGCGGTCGAGCCGGGCGGCCTGGACCCGTGCGACCTGCGGCTCGAGCAGGGCGACGAGGCCGTGCTCGGCCTGATCGACGCACGCGTCCCGCTCTTCGAGTTCGCCATCAAGTCCCGGATCGAGGGCCACGACCTGTCCACCGCCGAGGGCCGGGTGGCCGCTCTGGACGCGGCCGCGCCGGTCATCGCGGGCATCAAGGACCAAGCCCTGCGGCACACCTACGCGGTCCGGCTCGACTCGATGCTCGGCTTCCTGGACGAGAGATTCGTGGTCGCCCGGGTCGCCCAGGTCAACCGGTGGCAGCGCGAGCGCGCCGCACGCGGCGAGCGGGGCACTCAGCAGGGCCAGGTCCCGGCGCAGCCCGGCCGGCAACCGCAGGCCCCGCAGCGACCGGCCGGCTTCCGGCCCGATCCGCGCGACATGTGCCAGGCCGTGCAACGCGAGGTGCTCAAGCTCGCGTTGCAGGCTCCCGCGTTGGTGGCGCCGGCGTTCGACCACTACGAGGTCGACGAGTTCACCGCGCCGCCGTACGCGGCCGTGCGCGCGGCGATCGCTGTCGCCGGCGGCGTGTGCTGCGAGCTCGCGCAGACCCCGAACTGGGTCGCCGAGGTGCGCACGGCCGCACCCGACGACACCGTCCGGCACATGGTCACCGAACTCGCCGTGGAGAGCCTGCACCGCACCGCCGACCCGGACCGGGCCTACGCCGACGGCAACCTGGTCCGGCTGCGGGTGTTCTCCGCCGAACGCCGGATCGCGGACGCCAAGTCCCGCCTGCTGCGCATCGATCCGGTCCGCGACGCGGACGAATACGCGCTGGTCTGGCAGGAGCTGACCACCCTGGAGACGTACAAGCGCGCCCTGCTCGACCGAGGCGCCGAGGCGCTGTACGCCCCCGGCGGCTGACCCGACGGCGGGAAACCGACCCCGCCCGGTCCGGCCACGTCGGTGTGCCCCAGCCGCCGCCGGCCGGCGAGAATTCCGCGCCGGACTCTCGGCTACAGGCCCCCTCGTACAGCAGACTGGGGAAGGTGCATCGGCACACCAGAGGGGGGAAAACGCCCGGCGGTGACCCCACCCACACGGATCGGACGGATGAGCCTGAACCGGGCCCGGCCACCGTCCTCACGGAGCACGCCACCCCAGGAACCGCGCCACCCACACCATCCGCGCCGGCCGCGGCCGAAGGCGTCGAACGACCGGCCGCCGACGGCGAACCCGAGGACGCCCCGCGCACGGTGGAGTCCGGCGGCTCGTCCGCCGACCTGCTGCGCCAATACCTGCGCGAGATCGGCCGGGTGCCGCTGCTGAGCGCCGCGGACGAGGTCGACCTGGCCCGTCGGGTCGAGGCCGGCCTGTTCGCCGAGGAACGCCTGCTCGGCGACCCGCCCACCGACCCCGCCGTCCACGACGCGCTGGCCACCCTGGTCCGCGACGGAGAACGGGCCAAGCGCCGCCTGATCGAGGCAAACCTGCGCCTGGTGGTCTCGATCGCCAAGCGCTACATCGGGCGCGGCCTGGGCCTGCTCGACCTGGTCCAGGAGGGCAACCTGGGCCTGATCCGGGCGGTGGAGAAGTTCGACTACACCCGTGGCTACAAGTTCTCCACCTACGCGACATGGTGGATCCGCCAGGCGATGAGCCGGGCGCTGGCCGACCAGGCCCGCACCATCCGGGTCCCGGTCCACGTGGTCGAACTGATCAACCGGGTCATCCGGGTGCAGCGCCGACTGCTCCAGGAACGCGGCGAGGAGCCCACCGCCAAGGACGTCGGCGAGGTGCTCGACCTGACCGCCGAGCGGGTCACCGAGATCCTGCGACTGGCCCAGGAGCCGGTGTCCCTGCACACTCCGGTCGGCGAGGACGAGGTGCTGCTCGGTGACATCGTCGAGGACACCGACGCGACCTCCCCGGCCGAGGCCGCCGCCTCCCTGATGTTGCGCGAACACCTGGAGGCACTGCTGTCCACGCTGGGCGACCGCGAGCGCCGGGTGGTGCAACTGCGTTACGGGCTCGCCGACGGCGAACCGCACACCCTGGAGGAGATCGGCCGGGTCTTCGGGGTGACCCGCGAGCGCATACGCCAGATCGAGTCGCGCACCCTGTCCCGACTCCGCGAGCGGTCCTACTCGGAGCAACTGCGGGGATATCTCGACTGATCCCTACCGTTCCGGTGTCCTGGTGCTGTCAGAATTCGCCCATGCCGACAAGCCCGACACCCACCCTCGTCGCCGGGGTGCACTGCTCAGCGCGCCAGGTGCGCATCCTCGTCTGCGACGCCGCGACCGGTACGCCCCTGCGCCAGGGGCGCGCCGCGTACGCCGAGGGCGCCGCGACCACGCCCGGCGCGTGGCTGCGGGCGTTCGGCGAGGCCGCGGCGGGTGGCCTCCTCGACGGCGTGGCGGCGATCTCGGTGGCCGCGCAGAACCACGGCGCGGTCCCGCTGGACGCACAGGGTGTGGTCCTGGGGCATCCGCTGCCCGCGGACGACCCCGGCGCCTCCGGAGCCGCCGCGGACCTGGTGGACGCGCTCGGCGGGAAGGCCGCGTGGACCGCGGCGACCGGCGCGGTGCCGGGTTCGTCGTCGGCGATCGCCCAACTGCGCCGATTCGCCCGCTTCGAACCGGATGCGGTGGCCCGGATCGCCTCCGTGCTGCTGCCGCACGACTGGGTTACCTGGCAACTGCTCGGCTGTCCGCCCGACCCGGTCACCGACCGCGCGGACGCCTCCACCACCGGCTACTACGCCACCACGGGCGAGTGGCGTGAGGACCTGCTGCACCTGGCCATCGGTCGGGTGCCGCGCACACCGATCGTGCTGGCGCCGGGCGGCGCCGCCGGGCACACCCCCGAAGGGGTGCTGGTCTCGGCCGGCACCGGCGCCGAGGCGGCGCTGGCGCTGGGCGCGGGCCTGTCCGACGGCGACGTGGTGGTCGCGATCGGCACCACCGGCACCGCGTTCGCGCAGCACCCGGTGTCGGTGGCCGATCCCACCGGCGTGGTCGCCTTCCACGCCGACGCCACCGGGCGCCACCTGCCGCTGACCCGCACCCTCAACGCGGCCCGGGTGCTGCGCGGAACCGCGTCGATGCTGGGGCTGGACGCCGACGAGTTCGACCGGGTCGCGCTGGAGTGCACGCCCGGCGCGTGCGGACTGGTCCTGCTGCCCTACCTCGACGGCGAGCGGCTCCCCGACCTGCCGCACGCGGCGGGCACGCTCACCGGGCTGCGCCAGGAGAGCATGACCCCGGCGGCGCTCGCGCGAGCCTCGGTGGAGGGGATGTTGTGCGGTATCTCGGACGCGCTGGACGTGCTGCGCGACCGGGACGTGGCGGTGGACCGGGTGATCCTGGTCGGTCCCGGTGCCCGCTCGGCCGCGGTGTCCGCGGTCGCGCCGGCCCTGCTCGGGCTGCCCACCGCGGTGCCCGCGGCGCCGCTCGCCGGACGCTACGTGGCCCAGGGCGCGGCAAGACAGGCCGCATGGGCGCTGTTCGGGGCGCTGCCGGCGTGGTCCTCGGGAGTGGGCACCTTCCTGGAACCCGCCGAGGAGGAACTCGCGCTCGGCGACGCGGTCCGGGCGCAGTATCGCGAGGTGCGCGATCGGCTGCACCCGGGCGCGGTAGCGCCGCCGCGCGAGGGCGTGGAGCTGGGTGGACGTCACCGCAGGGGGTGACCGGGCCACGGACGCCGCCGTCGACGGGTGGGCCGATGTCCGGCCCACCCGGTCGACGCCGCCGACCGTGGGTGCTCGAAACCTCCACGGGCTGCCAGGTGCCGCCGAGAGCCCTGTCCGCAGCCCGTCCACAGGCCGCTGCGGGCCGCTACAGACCCTGTCCGTAGCGCGAGGTCGTCACCGACGTGCCGTTCTTGCCGAACCGGTCCGGCAGGTGCCGTCCCACCCGCTCGGGCAGGTGGTCCCCGATGGCCCGACCGGCCTTGACGCCGGCCTCGCGGCCGAGTCCGGCCGCCGCGTGCCCGGCCTTGCGAGCGGGCGGGCTGCCCGCCACCGTGCCGGACAACTTCCGAATCTGCTCGTACCGCTCGCGCCCGGCCTTCGTCCCCAGGACGTAGCCGATGGCGAGGCCGGTGACGAAGGTGAGCTTGTTGATCATGATGTCCTCCGCGGTCGTGTGTCCCGCCCGTGCACGTCAGCGCCTACCCGGGCGCGGTGCGTGGGCAACCTGTGAGGTCCTACCGGAAAAACCCTGGTGCGGGCCACCCCCGGGAATGCGCTAATGTATTCCACGCAGCGACCGCCAAACGGTCCGACGCAATCCCGCATAGCTCAATTGGCAGAGCAGCCGGCTGTTAACCGGCAGGTTATTGGTTCGAGTCCAATTGCGGGAGCCTTCACAAGCGCCCGCCGGGTCATCCGGCGGGCGCTCGTGCGTTGCGCATCGATGCCGGCTCACTCGCTCCCGGAACGAGCCCAGAACTCCCGCCACGAGGCCCACGCCTGCGGCAGCTGGGCGTCCGTGATCATCGGGTTGTTCGGGAAGTGGAACCGGTCGGGCACGGACAGCGGGTGCTCCAGGACGTCCGCCGCGTAGAACACCCGGGGCTTGCGACTGCGGAAGTACCACCGCCCGTCTCGCCGTTCGTAGCGGTCCAGGTACTGCATCGGCATCACCACCCACAGGTCCCCCACCTCGTGTTCGGGGCGGCAGTAGACCACGCCGGTGGCGTGGTCCTCGTCCACCGGATCGATCACGTGGTTCCCGATCAGGTGAAACGTGATCCCGTACGGACGCAGTACCGGGTCGAACCACCGGGCCAGCGCGTCCCGGCCGACGCCGCCGTCACCCGTGCGCACGTCGTCCACGAACAGCGCGGCCAGCGCCGGCACGTCCCGACTGTCCAGCGCGAGCGCGTAGCGGGCGGCGAGTTGGCGGATCTGCTCGTGTGCCTCCAGGCGATCGAGCCGGGCGGTGATCGGGTCGGACATGCTGCCTCCGTAAGCTGACGGTCAGTCAGATATCACCGTGTCAGATGACCGGCCGAGGCGACGCCCCGGGTCGGCCGATCCGGGCACCCACCCGTGGGGAGCGTCGCATGGTCAACGTCGGCATCTACCTGGACCTGCGCAATCCGGTCGAGTGGCGGCAGGACTGGTCCCGGCTGTACGCCTTCACCCTGGAGCTGTGCGAGGAGGCGGATCGGCTGGGGGTGCACTCGATCTGGACCACCGAGCACCACGGCTTCGAGGACGGCTACCTCAGCCAGCCGCTCACCCTGGCCGCCGCGATCGCCGCCCGCACCCGGCGGGCCCGGATCGGCACCGGCGTCACCATCGCGCCGCTGCGCCACCCGGCGCACCTGGCCGAGGAGGCCGCGATCGTGGACCTGATCGGCGGCGGCCGGCTGGAACTGGGCATCGGCACCGGATACCGGCAGCCCGAGTACGACCTCTTCGACCGGACCGAGTCGCTCAGGACCCGGTTCGCGGCAACCGACGCGAGCGCCCGCGAGATCCGCCGGCTGTGGGAGAGCGGGACCATCACGCCGTCGCCGGTCCAGCGCCGGCCGCGGATCTGGCTCGGCTACCAGGGGCCGCAGGGCGCGCGCCGGGCCGGGCTGCTCGGTGAATCACTGCTCACCGCGAACCCGGCGATGGCCGCGCCCTACCTGGACGGACTGCGCGAGGCGGGCCACGACCCGGCGGCCGCCCGGATGGCGGGCCTGCTGAACGGTTGGATCACCGAGGACCCCGAACGGGACTGGCCGGTGGTCTCCCGGCACCTCGCGCACCAGTGGGACGGCTATCACCGGTACGCGGTCGAGGGCACCGACGCGCCGCCGCCGCGTCCGATCGACCCGGACCGGTGGCGGGCGCGGGGACTGTCCGCCGCGCCCGGCCACTTCCTGCACGCGACGCCCGAGGAGGCGGCGCGGGAGATTCGGGCGTACGTGGCCGATACGCCGATCGAGACGGTGTGGTTCTTCGCTTCGCTCAGCGGCATGGGCGAGGAGATGGTGCGCACCCATGTGACCACGCTGTGCTCGCGGTTGGCGCCGCTGCTGGCCTGACCGGCGGTCCGGCCGCCGCCGCCGGGCGAGCGGTTACGGCAGGATCACCGTCTTGCCGCGGGCGCCGCCCAGGCGGCTGCGGGCGATGGCGCCGGCAGCGTCGGTCAGCGGCAGACGAGCCTCGATCGGCACGGTGATCCGGTGTGCGCGCAGCTCGTCGGCGAGCCGGTCGTACAGCTCTGCCGTGGAGCGCTGGTTGTGGTTGATCGCCTCGACCCCACGACCGGCGAGTTCCTGCGGGTCGGCGACGAACTGGGTGGACAGGGCCACTCCGCCGTCCCGGATCAGCCGGGCGTACGCGGCGAAGTCGGTCGCGTCGGAGACCAGGTCGACGAGCGCGTCCACGCCGTCGGGATAGTCCGAGCGCACCCGATCCACGACGATGCCACCGGTCGCGTCGTAGGTCTTGGCCGCGCCGAGCGCACCCATCCCGGCCGCGCCGACGCCCCGGGTGACCGCGAGCACCCGGGCGTCGCGGGCCGCCGCGAGCTGGGTCACGAAGGTGCCCACGCCACCGGCCGCGCCGACCAGGAGGATGGTCTGATCGGCCCGGATGCCGCCCGCCTCGAGCAGGCCGAGCGCGGTGCCGGCGGCGGTGGGCAACGCGGCGGCCTGGGCCGGGTCCAGGCCGGCGGCCGAGGCCACCAGGCCGGCCGCGGGCACGGTCAGGAATTCGGCGTACGCGCCCACCGCGCCCACGGGTGCGCGCAGTACCGAGCCGAACACCCGGTCGCCGACCGAGAATTGCGCCGCGTCCGCACCGCGGTCGACCACGGTGCCGGCGAAGTCCATCCCGAGCACGAGCGGGAACGTGTGTTCCATGGACGTGGCGAGCATGCCGTCCGCGACCTTCCAGTCGAACGGGTTGACGGCCGCCGCGGCGACCTCGACCAGCAGTTCATCCCTGCCGGGTGTCGGTTTCGCCACGTCGACGACCTTGGGGTCGCCTCCGAACTCGTTCACGGCGACGGCGCGCATGGTGTTCTCCTCGCACAAGTGACGGATGACCGGGATCACCCGAGTGACCGCGCGCGAGGCGTCGTAAACGACCGGCGGCCCGGGCCGGGGTGGACGTGATCGCGGTGCCGCGCACGACGACGGGACTCGGTACGGCGCTCGGCACACCACGGCCGGACGCCGGCGCATGTCGTGAAGCAGGCCGGCGCGGTGGAGCGAGCGAGTGTGCGAATCGCGACGGTCGCCCCAGCGACCGCGGGCGTGGCGGGCGCCGGCCCCGCCGAGACCCGGCGGCGGGATGCGAACACTTTCGGGCAGGAAGAGACCACGCTCGCGAGGATCCCCCCGGGCGATGGTCGTGCCTGACCGGTTATGCTGCCTCAGGTTGTCCGGCAGCGGACGGCGAGGGGCGGTAGCTCAGCTGGTTAGAGCAGGGGACTCATAATCCTCTGGCCGTGGGTTCGAGTCCCACCCGCCCCACCTATTCAGGTCGGCGTCGCGCAGTGTGCTTCCTGTGTTGTGTCTCGGTCGGCTGCTTTCGTCAGTAAGCTTCGTCGCTGTGTGTGGCTGGGCGACTCTTTTCCGTAGTCAAGTGAGAGCTTAGCGGGCCTCCCGGGGGTTCCGGGAGGCAAATCACTCGTACGGGCTATCCCCATGTGTATCCCTGGCGGGACGTCACCTCCGCGAGCGTGCGCTGACCGGCCACGCTGGGGTGGAACCAGTCCCAGTGGCTGACGTCGTTCTTGCCGAATCGTTGGGTGTTCACCACACCGCCGTCGTAGCGGCAGTTGGACCAGGTCGAACACACCTCGCGCAGCTTCGCGTTGTAGGCGGTCACCCGATCACGCACCCGCTGTCGACGGTCCAACGCGGCGGGCTTGGCCGACTGCGGGTCCTCGAGTATCGACTGGCACACGTTCGCCACCGACCACACCGTGCGGGCCAACATCTCGTCGTGGCCCGTCTCCCACATCCGGCCCAGGTCCGGCACGCTGACCACGAGCACGCGCGTGTGCGGCAGTCCCTCGCGCAACACGTGCAGCGCGTCGCGGAACTGGCTCTCGAACGTGCCCGGCGAGGTCATCTCGGCCTCGGTGCGGCGGCACGCGTCGTTGGCGCCCATCAGGATCGTCACGTAGTCGGCCCGCTCTCGGACCGCCTCGCGGGCCTGACCGGCCAGATCCGACATCCGGGCGCCGGTCTCGGCGTTGTTGAACACCGCGTCCGCGGGCAGCCCCAGCCGCTTGGCGTGACTGTTCACATCGGCCGAGGTGCCGGTGGCCCACGACTTCTCCGGGCAGTCCTGCAGCGGCGAGCACGAGTCGAAGCCGCGGGTGATCGAGTCACCCAGGGCCGCCATCGAGCGCGGCCGAGGTGGTGTGGTCGCGGTCGCCGGCGCATCCGGAGTCGGGATCAGGGCCTTCGAGTTGGGCTGTTCGGCCGCGCTCGGGTTGCCGGGCTTCCCGGTTTGCCTCCCGCTCGACTCGGCCGCCTGGTTGGCCCCGACCGCGGCCGGCGCGGCACTCTTTCCGCCGTCCGAGTCCTTACAGGAGGACAGCGTCAACAACGCTGCGACCATCGTTGCGGTTGCCGCCCCTACTCGTCGTTTCCCACCCACGCCGCCCCCTCCGACCCCTAGCATCGACACGACGATGTCCATCGACGGTACGTCACTCCTTCGTGTGAAGGCCGACATTGCCGGGAGTGGCGCCGTCGGCGGCCGGGCACGTTGAGTGCAGTGGCTCACCATTCCGAGACGGTGAGTAACGAATTGTTCCTTCACATCGGACAATTGCCCACATGTGATTACGGACAGCAACTGGTGCCTGTGGTACATCCGTGGTCTGTGGGGCACAATGGAAGACCGGGATCCGAACAGGCAGCCCGAGACAAGGGTTGAGGCCGCTGGGGAAGGCGAACCTCGTCCTTGAAGCCTGGAGGTCCCGGTGACGACACGTGGAGTTCTGTACGTGCACTCCGCGCCGCGTGCGCTGTGCCCGCACGTCGAGTGGGCCGCAGCGGGCGTTCTTGGCGTGCGCGTGAGTCTTGACTGGGTCCGCCAGCCGGTGGCGCCCGGCATGTTGCGGGCCGAACTGTCCTGGCAGGGCGCGCCCGGTACTGCGTCGCGCCTTGCCTCGGCGCTGCGCGGGTGGCACCTGTTGCGTTTCGAGGCCACGGAGGAGCCCTCGGCCAACGCCGAGGGGGAGCGCTACAGCAACACCCCCGACCTCGGCATCTTCCATGCGGTCACGGGGGCGCACGGCGACATCCTGATCCCCGAGGATCGACTGCGCGCGGTGCTCGGCCGTGCGGCGCGCGGCGAGGTCGATCTGCGCTCCGAGGTGGAGAAGCTGCTCGGCAAGCCGTGGGACGACGAGTTGGAGCCCTTCCGCTACGCGGGGGAGGGCACGCCGGTGCGCTGGTTGCACCAGGTGGTCTGAGGGTGGCCGGCGAGTCGGCGGCGGCCGGAGCCGCCGGGGAGAAGACATACGTATAGACATACCGACGCGAGGGGCCCCTCCGGATCATCCCGGAGGGGCCCCTCGCGTCTCCGCCTTCGGACCTATCAGGGCCCGCGGGAGTACTGGTGCCGAGTGCGGTCCTAGAGCGGGATGTTGCCGTGCGCGCCGCGGGTCCGCGGGGCGGCGGCGATCGCCTTCGCGATCGCGATCCGGCTTTCGTCCGGGTCGATCACCTCGTCCACGACGCCGATCTCGATCGCCCGGTCCAAGCCGCCCGCGACCTTCTCGTGTTCGGCCGCCAGTTCCGACTCGACCTGCGGCTTCAGCTCGTCCGGAACCTCGGCGAGCCGGCGGCGGTGCAGGATGCGCACGGCGGCGACCGCGCCCATCACCGCGACCTCGGCGGTCGGCCAGGCCAACACCCGAGTCGCGCCCAGCGAGCGCGAGTTCATCGCGATGTACGCGCCGCCGTACGCCTTGCGCGTGACCATGGTCACGCGCGGCACGACGCACTCGCCGAACGCGTGCAGCAGCTTCGCGCCGCGGCGCACCACGCCGTCCCACTCCTGGCCCACGCCGGGCAGATAGCCGGGCACGTCCACGACCACCACGAGTGGCACGCCGAACGCGTCGCACATGCGCACGAAGCGGGAGGCCTTCTCGGCCGACGCCGAGTCCAGGCATCCACCGAGCCGCAACGGGTTGTTCGCGACCAGGCCGACGGTGCGCCCGCCGAGCCGACCGAGCGTGGTGACGATGTTCGGTGCCCACTTGGGGTGCAGTTCCTGGCCGGGCTCGTCCAGCAGGCCGTCGACCACCGGGTGCACGTCGTAGGCACGCTTGGCCGACTCGGGCAGCAGGGCGCCCAGTTCGCGGCGGTCGAGGGTGGCCGGGTCGATCTCGCCCTGGTTGGCCAGCAGGTCGGCCAGGCCGCGGGCCCGGTCGATCGCGTCCTGTTCGGACTCGGCGACCACGTGCACGACCCCGCTGCGCCGGCCGTGCGGCTCGGGGCCGCCCAGGCGCAGCGCGTCGACGTCCTCACCGGTGACCGAGCGGACCACGTCCGGGCCGGTGACGAAGATCCGGCCTTCGGGCGCCAGGATCACGATGTCGGTCAGCGCGGGCCCGTAGGCCGCGCCGCCGGCGGCCGCGCCGAGCACGACCGAGATCTGCGGGATGCGACCCGAGGCCATGGTCATCGCGTGGAAGATCCGGCCCACCGCGTGCAGGCTGGCGACGCCCTCTTGCAGGCGGGCGCCGCCGGAGTGGAACAGCGCGATGATCGGGGCCCGCTCGGCCATCGCGCGCTCGTACGCCTCGACCACGATGGCGCAGCCCTCTTCGCCCATCGCGCCGCCTTGGACGGTGGGGTCCGACGCGTAGGCGACCACCCGGGCGCCGTTGATCGTGCCGACACAGGCGAGCGTGCCGGACGTGGTCTCGTAGGCCGAGATCTCCTCGTACGAACCCGGGTCCACCAGCTTCTTCAGCCGCAGCCTCGGGTTGCGCGGGTCGTCGTCGCGGTGCGGACGGGTGGGCCTGGCGGTGGGCGCGGGTGCGGCCTCGGTGCCGGGTCGGTTGTCCATCAAGGTCACGGCTGTCTGGTCCGTCCTGACGGCCGCGGCACGCGCGCCGGGCATGGTGCGGCCCGGCGGCACGCGTCGCGAGCCGGCGCGAGGAGGTCGGGGGTCACCCGAACCGGCGGAAGGCGACGACGACGTTGTGCCCGCCGAAGCCGAACGAGTTGTTGAGGGCGGCGACGTTGCCGTCGGGCAGCGTGCGCGGCTCGTCTCGGATGATGTCCAGGTCGACCTCGTCGTCGAGGTCGTCCACGTTGATCGTGGGCGGCGCCATCCGGTGGTACAGGGCGAGCACCGTGGCGACCGACTCGACCGCGCCGGTGCCGCCGAGCAGGTGCCCGGTCATCGACTTGGTGCTGGTGACGGTGACCTTGTCGGCCGCCGCATCGCCGAGCGTGGCGCGGATCGCCTTGAGTTCGGTGACGTCGCCCGCCGGGGTCGAGGTGCCGTGCGCGTTCACATGCACGACCTCTTCCGGCTTGATCGCGCCGTTCTCCAGGGCCAGGGCCATCGCCCGGGCGATGTCGCGGCCGGTGGGCTCGGGTTGGGCGATGTGGTGGCCGTCGGAGCTGAGTCCGGCGCCCGCGACCTCGGCGTACACGCGGGCTCCGCGGGCCGCCGCGTATTCGGCGCTCTCCAGGACCAGGACGCCCGCGCCCTCGCCCATCACGAAGCCGTCGCGGCCCTTGTCGTACGGGCGCGACGCGCGCTCCGGCTCGTCGTTGCGCTTGGACATCGCCATCATGTTCGCGAAGGCGGCCATCGGCAGCGGGTGGATCGCCGCCTCGGTACCGCCGCAGACCACCACGTCGGCGCGGCCGGACCGGATCATTTCCAGGCCGTACGCGACCGCCTCGGCGCCGGAGGCGCAAGCGCTGACGGGGGTGTGCACGCCGGCCCGCGCGCCCAGTTCGATGCCGACGTTGGCGGACGGGCTGTTGGGCATGAGCATCGGGACGGTGAGCGGGCCGACCCGGCGGGGGCCCTTCTCGTGGAAGGTGTCCCACGCGTCGAGCAGGGTGGTGACACCGCCGATGCCGGACGCGATGACCACGCCGAGGCGGACCGGGTCCACCACGAGCGCATCCGGGGCGTCCTCGCCCGCGGTGTTCTTCGCCGCGTAGCCGGCGTCCAGCCATGCCTCGCGTGCGGCGATCATCGCGAACTGGCCGGACCGGTCCAGGCGACGCGCCTCGACCTTGGGCATGACCTCGAGCGGCTCGACGGCGATTCGCGCGGCGAAGGTCACCGGCAGTTGTGCGGCCCATTCCTCGGTCAGTGCCCGCGCGCCGGACGTGCCCGCCAGCAGCGCGGACCACGTGGTCGCGACATCGCCGCCGACCGGCGTGGTCGCGCCCAGACCGGTGACGACCACGGTTCGCGCGGCGTCGTTGCGCTCGGTCGACTTCACTGTCTTCTCACTCTCACGCTGTTGTTTCGGGCGATCCGGCGGCTGAGCGGGCCGGGGCCCGGTGTGGCTGCGACGGACCGGGCCGGACTCGCGGGTGCGGGTCCGGCCCGGAAAACGGCCGGCGCTACATCCGAGCTAGGCGGCGGCCTTGACGATGTAGTCCACCGCGTCGCGAACGGTCTTGAGGCCCTTGACGTCGTCGTCCGGGATCTTGACCTCGAACTTCTCCTCGGCCGCCACGACGACCTCGACCATCGACAGCGAGTCCACGTCCAGGTCGTCGATGAAGGACTTGTCCAGCTCGACCTCGTCCTGCGGGACGCCGGCGATCTCGTTCACGATGTCGGCGAGGCCCTCGAGGACCTCTTCCTGGCTGGCAGCCATGTTGCTCCTTGATTCGAATCTTTTGCGGTGACGGGTACTGCTTTTGTTGCTCGTCCGCCGGCGGCGACCGACAGGGGACTACGGAAGCGTAATGACCTGGCCCGCGTAGACGAGGCCGGCCCCGAATCCCATGATCAATGCGGTACCGCCGCTGACCGCTTCGCCGCTTTCGAGCATGCGCTCCATGGCGAGCGGGATGGACGCGGCGGAGGTGTTGCCGTTCTCGGCGATGTCGCGGGCGACCGGCACCTCGGCGGGCAGCTTGAGCGCCTTGATCATCGCGTCGGTGATCCGCATGTTGGCCTGGTGCGGGATGAAGGCGTCCAGGTCCTCGGCCTTGATGCCGGCGGCGTCCAACGCCTGCTCGCAGACCTTGGCCATCTCCCACACGGCCCACCGGAAGACCTTCTGGCCCTCCATCTTGAGCGTGGGGAAGTCCTGCTCCGGGCGGTCGCGCAGGTCGTTCCAGTCGACGGTCTGGGTGATCGCCTCGGACTGCGAGCCGTCCGAACCCCACACGACCGGGCCGATGCCCGGCGTGCTCGAGGGACCGATCACCACGGCGCCCGCGCCGTCGCCGAAGATGAACGCGGTGCCGCGGTCCGCCAGGTTGGTCAGGTCGCTCAGTCGCTCGACCCCGATCACCAGGACGTACTCGGCGCTGCCGCCGCGGACCATGTCACTGGCCAGCGAGACGCCGTAGCAGAAGCCGGCGCAGGCCGCGGAGACGTCGAACGCCGCCGCCCGCCCGCCGCCCGCCCCCAGGCGGTGCGCGATCTCGGTCGCGATCGCCGGGGTCTGCTTGAGGTGGGTGACCGTCGAGACGATCACACAGCCCACCTGCGACGCGTCCAGACCGGCGTGCGCGAGGGCCTTGCCCGCCGCGGCGATGGACATCTCCGCCACGGTCTCCTCGGCGGAGGCCCAGCGCCGGGTCTTGATCCCGGAACGGGTTTGGATCCACTCGTCGGACGAGTCGATTCGGTCCACCAGCTCGGAATTGGGCACGATCCGAGTTGGGCGGTAACCGCCGACGCCGAGGATGCGCGCGTGCGCGGCTCCGGCGCGGGGGGTGATGGAAGCGGTCACGCGTGGTCCTCCCGTACGGGTTCGCGGCCGGGTGGGTTCGCGGCCGGGTGCGGAGCGGGTGCCGCGGCGGGCGTCACAGCGAGCTCTGCGGGTGGATGCGCAACAGCGGCATGCCGGGCGCGACCGGGTCGCCGTCCTCGACGAGCCACTCGACCACGGTGCCGCCGTGCGGAACGGTGATGCTCTGCTCGTCGCGGTGCGAGCGCACCGTGGCGACCCGGGCACCGGGCGCGAGAGCGTCGCCCGACGTGATGTCGGTGAGCTCGATGATGCCCTTGAACGGCGCGACCACCAAGCGCCACGTGGGCGAGGCGTCGATCGTGCTGGGGCTGCCGTGCCGCTCGACCAGCTTGCGGGCTGCCTCCAGGTCGTCCGGGGTCTTGAGGGCGACCGTCTCCACGCCGGGCAGGGCGCGCTTGGCCAGACCGGTCAGGGTGCCGGCCGGGGCCACCTCGATCAGACCGGTGACACCCAGGTCCTTCATGGTCTCCATGCACAGGTCCCAGCGCACCGGGTTGGAGACCTGGGTGACCAGCCGCTTGACCACGTCACGGCCGTCGTGCAGCACCGCGCCGTCGGAGTTGGAGATGAACGGGGTGCGCGGGTCGCGCACGGTCACACCCGGCACCAGTTCGGCGAGTCGGTCCACTGCGGAGGCCATGTGCTCGGTGTGGAAGGCGCCGGCCACCGCCAGCGGACGTACCCGGGCCTTCTCGGGCGGGTCGGCGGCGAACGCGGCGAGCTGCTCCAGGGTGCCGGCGGCGACGATCTGGCCTGCGCCGTTCATGTTCGCCGGGGTCAGCCCGTGCTCGGTGATCTTGGCGAGCACCGTCTCCGGGTCGCCGCCGAGCACCGCGCTCATGCCGGTCTGCGTGACGGCCGCCGCGGCGGCCATCGCCTTGCCGCGCTCGCGCACGATGGTCATCGCCGACTCGGCGGTGATCACGCCGGTGCCGGCGGCGGCGGTCAGTTCGCCGACGCTGTGGCCGGCGGCGGCGCCGACCACGCGGTAGGCGTCGGAGGGGTGCGGGAACAGGGCGAGGGCGGCCACCAGACCCGAGGCGACGAGCAGCGGCTGGGCCACCGCCGTGTCCCGGATCTCGTCCGCGTCCGCCTTGGTGCCGTAGTGGATCAGATCGAGGCCCGTGACGGCGGACCACCAGCGCAGCCGCTTGGCGACGCCGTCGAGGTCGAGCCAGGGGGCGAGGAATCCGGGCGTCTGGGCACCCTGTCCGGGAGCGACGAGTACGAGCACGAGGTCAAGCCTCTCTCCTGCGAGGGGTGTGAGCCCCTTATCGGCAGGGACGAAGATCCGATGGTGACTTTGTGGGTTTCCTACAAAGATGTCTCGACTAGATCTCGATTGCGGCGAGCCGCCCGAGGATCAGCGAGACCTGGAGGGTGAAGGCGGAACGGGTCTCCGTGGGTACGAGTCCGGTCACGTCGACCACGCGTCGCAGCCGGTAGCGCACGGTATTCGGGTGTACGAAGAGCATCCGGGCGGCCCCCTCCAAGCTCGCCGCCTGCTCCAGGTACACGGAGAGTGTCTCCAGCAGCGCGGAGCCCGCCGCGTGCAGAGGTATGTAGATCTCCTCCACCAACTGCTCCCTGGCCCCCTCGTCACCCGCGAGCGCACGCTCGGGCAGGAGATCGTCGGCGGACACCGGCCGCGGAGCGTCCGGCCACGCGACGCAGGCCCGGTGTCCCGACATCGCCGCCTGCGCCGAGCGCACCGCGGCCAGCAGGTCCGGCACCTCGGGGCCGACCACCACCGGGCCCGGGCCGAACTGGCCGATCAGCGAGCGGGTGGCCCGGATCGGGTCGTCGGTACCGCCCAGGATCACCACGAGCCGCTCGCCCTGGACGCCGGTGAGCACGTTCAGTCGGGCGTGCCGGCCCGCCCGGTGGATGCCGTCCACCACCGCCTGCGAGTCCGCGTCCGGCGCGTTGCCCACCACCACCATGACCGAGTCCGGCGAACCCCAGCCCAGCGCCGAGGCACGGGAGAGGATGCCCTCGTCCGCCTCGCCGCGCAGCAGCGAGTGCACGACGAGCGCCTCCAACCGTGCGTCCCATGCGCCCCGGGTTTCGGCGGCGTGCGCATACACCTGCGCGGTGGCGAAGGCGATCTCGCGGGAGTACAGCAGCAGCGCCTCGCGCAGCGCCTGCTCGTAGCCGGGCGCGGCCAGCGTGGCGATCTCGGCCTCGACCACCTCGATCGTGGTGCGGATCAGCTCCACCGTGTGCGGCAGCGTGATGGTGCGGGTCAACTCGCGCGGCGCGGTGCCGAACACGTCGGCGCTGACCTTCTGCGGGGTCTCGGGGTGCCGGAACCATTCGGTGAACGCGGAGATGCCCGCCTGGGCGACCAGGCCGATCCAGGAGCGGTTGTCGGCGGGCATGTTCCGGTACCAGGGGAGTGCCTCGTCCATCCTGGCCAGGGCCGCTCCGGCCAGTGCGCCGGCGGACTTCTCCAGCCTGCGGACGGTCGCGGCGCGCAAATCGGGCTTGGAACTCACCGGGCCATCATCCTCTGCTTGTCGGGCGACTTCGTCGCCGGCTCGCGAGGCGCCGCTTTTTCTTTCCTTCGCTTCGCGAGTTCTTTTGGGCGGCTTCGTCGCCGGCTCGCGAGGCACCGCTTTTTCTTGGAGGAGCGAAGCGGGGGAAAGAAAAAGCGGCCCCTCGCTCGTGACTTCGTGTCCCTGCGCTTCGCTCCGGGCCACGAAGTCAAAGTTTGCGGCTCCGCCGCTCTCCGCGTTTCGCGCGTCGATCACCGGGGTGGGGGTGGGTCGGGGGCGCTGACACGCCGGGGGTGGGTGCTGTTGGGCCAGGGGGCTTGTGGGGCGGTCATGAGGGCTTGGTTGTCGTGGGTTGCCGCGTGTCTGCGTTCGCGGTCTGCGAGGGCGCCGTGTAGTACCGCCGTGTATACGGCTCGGGCCAGGCGGGCGCCCCATCGGGAGCGGGGGCCGCCGAATGGTTCCGTTGGGTTGTCGGGGGTTGGTGTGCGGGCTGCCACGCATACCGCGTCGGAGGGGGTTCCGGTGCATGCGTAGCCGGCGTCGAGGAGGGCCTGCACCTTTGCTTCGGTGATTGTGGCCACCGTGTTGATCAGGGCCGCGTCGGAGAGGGCGGCGGGGACCGCGGCGATGATGTTGATCGTGCCGGGTGGTGGGGCGCCGGGTAGGCCCGGGACCGGTGCTGCGGCCCACGTGGGGATGCCGATTCCGGTGGTGACCGCCGCCTCGGCGCCCTCGTCCGCGCCGTGCGTCCATGCGGTGACCTCGGCGGCGGTCATCAGACCCACCCCTGCCCCGGCCAGGCCCAGCGGCGCGGCCACCTCGGTCAGATGGGCGGCCGGGTCCATCCGGTCGTAGCCGGGCCGGACCTGGAGGTTGAGCACCCACGCGCGCTCGCCGATGCCGCCGCCGAGCAGCGCGGAGGAGGCCATTCGCCAACCGGGACCCGCCCGCCACACCAGTGCCGGGCGGCGGATGCCGTCCTCGTCGCGCCACACCGTGCGTGGGCGCAGCAGCTCGGCCGGGGTCTCGCGCGGCCGCGGCAGGGTGCTCACGCGGACCCCTCGGCGGTGTCCCGGCCCCGGTGCCCGGGCCGGATCAGGTGCACCTGTGGGCGGCCGTCCGGGCCCGGCTCGACCGATACGCGGGCCTGGTAGTGCTCGGCGATCGACTCCGGGGTGAGCACCTCGGCGGCCGACCCGGACGCCACCAGGCGCCCGTCGACCAGCATCAGCAGCCGGTCCGCGTACTGCGCGGCCACCCCCAGGTCGTGCAGTGTGGTGAGCACCGTGAGGCCGTCGTCGCGGCGCAGCCCGTCCACGATCTCCAGCACCTGCTGCTGATGACCCAGGTCCAGCGCGGTGGTCGGCTCGTCCAGGAGCAGTACCGGCGCCTGCTGGGTGAGCGCCCGGGCCAGCACCACCCGCTGCCGCTCGCCCCCGGAGAGCCGGCCCACGTCGCGGCCGGCGAACGGGCCCAGGTCCAGCCGCTCGATCACCTCGTCGGTGATCGCCCGGTCGCGCCGCCCGGGCCGGGCCAGGTAGCCCAGGTGCGGGGTGCGGCCGAGCAGGATGTACTCGTGCACCGGCATCTGCGCCGGCACCACCGGGCTCTGCGCGGTGTAGGCGATACCGCGGCCCAACTCGCGCCGGGTGAGCTCGCGGACCGGGCGGCCGGCCACGCTGATCGAGCCCAGGTAGGGCAGCAGCCCGGCTACCGCCTTGAGCAGCGTGGACTTGCCCGCGCCGTTGGGGCCGATCACCGCCAGCCACTCGCCGGGTTCGACATCCGCGTCCACCCCGCGCAGCACCGGCACCCGGTCGCGGTCCACGCCGGTTTCGCGCAGCACCAACCGGGCGCTCACACGTCCACCTTGCGGGTGCCGCGCAGCACGAACACGAAGAACGGCGCGCCGACGAACGCGGTGACCACGCCGATCGGCAGTTCGCCGGGCGCGGTGATCGTGCGCGCGATCAGGTCGGTGAGCACCAGGAACGCCGCACCGCACAGCAGCGACATGGGCAACACCCGGCGGTAGCTGCCGCCCACGAAGCGGCGCACGATGTGCGGCACGACGATGCCGACGAAGCCGATCAGACCGCTGATCGCGACCGCCGACGCGGTGGCGAGGGAGGCGGCGAGCAGCACCACCAGGCGCACCTGGCCGGCCCGTACGCCCAGCCCCGCGGCCTCCTCGTCGCCCACCGACATGACGTCGAGCAGGCGTCCGTGCACGAGCAGCACAATGGTGCTCACCAGCGCGTATGGCAGGATCATCCGCAGATCGGCCCAGCCGATCCCGGACAACCGGCCGAAGATCCACGAGTAGATCCGGCGCAGTTCGTCGGTGTTGGCCGACTGGACGTAGGTCTGCGCGGCGGCCAGGAACTGGGCGACCGCAACGCCGGCCAGGACCAGATTCGCGGTGCCGTCGGAGCGGCTCGCACTCGCGCCGAGCCCGTAGGCGAGCAGCACTCCGCCCATCGCGCCGACGAACGAGGCGAGCGGCACCACCGGGATTCCGCCCACGCTGTTCCCGTCCGCGTACACGATCACCAGGGTCGCGCCCAGGCCCGCGCCGGAGGCGGCGCCGAGCAGGTACGGATCGGCCAGCGGGTTGCGAAAAACGCCCTGATAGCCGGCGCCGGCCATGGCCAGCAGCCCACCCACGGTCACTGCTGCCAGCACCCGGGGCAGCCGCAGGTCCATCAGGACCGCGTACTGGACCGGGGACAGGCCGTGGTCCAGATGTACGAACGGCAGCTTGTCCAGCAGCGCGAGCAGCACCCCGCTCGCGGGCAGATCGGCCGCGCCGACGGTCAGCGCGAGCACCACGACACCGACCAGCAGTACGCCCGCGCCGAGCAGGGGCAGCACCGCCGGTCGGGATCGGATGGTCAGGAGATCCCGCACGAGCCGGCCGTCAGCCCTGCGTCGCGCCGGCCTTGGTGATGGCCTCCGACACGGCCCGGACCAGGTCCACCACACGCGGGCCCCAGCGCGAGGCGATGTCGTCGTCGAGCGAGACCACGCCGCCCTTGCGCACGGCGCTCACCTGGTCCCAACCCGGCCGCTTGGCCACCACGTCGGCGTTTTGGCCACAGCACTTGGTGTCGGCGAGGAAGACCAGATCGGGGTTGGCCTGCACAAGGTATTCGGCGGACAGCTGCGGGTAGCCGGTGCCGGCCTTGTCCGCCTCGTCGGCGATGTTCTTCAGGCCGAACTGCGCGTACACCTGACCGATGAAGGTCTTGGAGGTCGAGGTGTAGAGCGTGTTGTCCAACTCGTGGAAGTAGCCCAGCTGCTTCGCGGGCTTGGGCGTCGCGGCGACGATGGCCGTGATGTCCGTCTTCATCTTGGCCGCGACCTCGCCGGCCTGCTTGGCGTGGCCGGTGGCCGTGCCCAGCGTGGTCAGCTGCGCGTACGAGTCGTCGAAGGTCTTCGCCGCCGGCGTCAGCACAACCGGGATCTTGAGCTTGGTCAAGGACGCGACCAGGCCGTCGGTGTCGTCCGAGGCGATCACGAGGTCGGGGGTGTAGTTGGTGATCGCCTCGATGTTCGGCTTGAAGCCGGACAGCTTGGTCTTGGGCGCGCTCGCCGGGAAGTTCGACTGGTCGTCGACCGCGGTGACCTGGCCGCCCGCGCCGATCGCGAACAACATCTCGGTGGCGGTGGGCGCGAGCGAGACGATCTTCTTCGGAGCGCTCGCGATGGTGACCTTGGCACCGCCCGAGTCCACGGTGGCCGGGAACGCCTTGGCGTCGGGACCCGACCCGGCGGAGCCACCGGTCGCCGCCGGTGTGCCCTGGGCCTTGTCGTCCTTCGAATCGTCCGAGTCACCGCAACCGGTGAGGACGAGCGCGCCCAGCAGCAGCACGGCGGCGGAACGAAGCAGGGGTACGGATCTCAACGAAGACTCCAGGTCCTTCGACGCGGCAGGCATCGGGACCCGTGGAGACGGATCGCCCCTCCTGCGAGGCCGATGTCGTCGGCGCGGACGAGGCGACCCGGCTCGCCTCGAATTCCCGGGTGTCCGGGCGGGGCATCACGGTTGCGGGACAGCGCCGGGATCCCACCGGACTTCGCTGCGTTCGACGCCGTCGGCGACAAACCGGCCGCCGACGCGCGAACGATATCAACCGTGCCGTTCACCCTCGGTGAATGGGGCCGGATTGCGGGTGATCCACCGGCAATCGGGCGCTCCGGGCCAGGGCACGCCACGGGAACAGCCCATGCCGAGTCCGTGGTTGAACCGGGCATGACCACCTTCGACGTGCGCCGGGCCGGGGAACGTTTCCACACCCGGGCGGGCTGGCTCGACTCGCACCACAGCTTCTCCTTCAGCCGGCACTACGCGCCGGAGAACACCCACTTCGGACTGCTCCTGGTCAGCAATGACGACGTGGTGGCTCCCGGTACCGGCTTCGACACGCATCCGCACCGGGACATGGAGATCGTCACGTGGGTGCTTTCCGGATCCCTGGTGCACCAGGACTCCGAGGGCCACAACGGGATCATCCACCCGGGTCTGGCGCAGCGGATGAGCGCCGGCCGGGGCATCCTGCACTCGGAGAAGAACGACGCGGCCGGCTCGTCGGAGCCGGTGCACTTCGTGCAGATGTGGGTGGTTCCCGACGAGGACGGGATCACCCCGGGTTACCAGCAACAGGACGTGCGCGCCGAGCTGGAACGCGGCGGCCTGGTGCCGATCGCGTCCGGGCGGCCCGGGCACGACGCGGCGATCCGAATCCACCAGAAGGACGCCGCGCTGCATGTGGCGCGGTTGCCCGCGAGTGGCGGTGCGACGCTGCCGGACGCGCCGTTCGCGCACGTGTTCGTCGCCCGCGGGATCGTCGAGTTGGAGGGTGCCGGTGTGCTCGCGGCGGGCGACGCGGTGCGCCTGTCCGATGCGCAGGGGCAGCGACTCACCGCGTTCCCGGACGGGCCGGCCGAGGTGCTGGTGTGGGAGATGCACGCGGGGTTGACCCAGGCGTGAGGGTTCGTGCTTGCTTGGAGTGCGCTCCAACTCCGTAGCGTTTGTGTCGTGCCCGCCCCACCGGGGCGGGCTTCCCCCCGGAGGCTCAACCATGTCGGCCACGCAGCAGGTCATCGCACCCGAGGACTACGAGGTCGGCAAGTACTCGATCGGCGAAGTGGTCGAACGCACCGGCCTGACCGCGCACACGCTGCGCTGGTACGAGCGGATCGGCCTGATGCCGCACGTGAGCCGGCAGGGGCCCCGGACGGGAGGGGACGGGAACGGGCGGGGCAGTCGGCGTCGCTACAGCGACCACGATCTGGACTGGCTGGAGTTCGTCGGCAAGATGCGGCTGACCGGGATGCCGGTGGCGGACATGCTTCGCTACGCGGAGCTGATCCGCCTGGGCGACGAGACCCGGGCCGCACGCCGAGAATTGCTGGAGGACCACCGCGAGGAGGTCCGCAACCGGATCAGCGACCTCCAGAGCTGCCTGCTCGTGATCGACCACAAGATCGAGATGTACGCGGACGCGGAGCGGAGCAACGACGATGAGCACTCCCAAGACGAACACTCTCAAGCTGGGTGACGACGGCCCCGAGGTCTTTGCCCAGGGCCTGGGCTGCATGGGCATGAGCGCCTTCTACGCGGGCGCCGAGCACAACGAGTCGGTGGCCACGTTGGAGCGCGCCCTCGAGTTGGGCGTCACCCTGTTCGACACCTCGGACGTGTACGGCCCGCACACCAACGAGGAACTGCTCGGCGCCTTCCTCGCCGAGGGCGGCCGGCGCGAGCGGGTCACCCTGGCGACCAAGTTCGCGATCAACGTGACACCCGAGGGCGAGCGGGAGATCCGCGGCGACGCGGCCTACGTCAAGCGGGCCGCCGAGGCCAGCCTGCGCCGGCTGCGCACCGACGTGATCGACCTGTACTACATGCACCGCCGCGACGTCCGGGTGCCGATCGAGGAGACGGTCGGCGCGATGGCGGAACTGGTGCGCGAGGGCAAGGTGCGGCACCTGGGCCTGTCCGAGGTGACCGGCAAGGAGCTGCACGCGGCGGCGGCCGTGCACCCCATCGCCGCCGTGCAGTCGGAGTGGAGCCTGTTCACCCGCGACATCGAGGACGGTGTGGTGCCGGCCACCCGCGAGGTGGGCGCGGCGCTGGTCGCCTACTCACCGCTCGGCCGGGGCTTTCTGACCGGCGCCTGGGCCAGTGCCGACACGCTGCCGGAGGGCGACTTCCGCCGCTTCCAGCCGCGCTTCACCGGCGACAACGCCGCCGCGAACGCGGCCATTCTGGCGCCGCTGCGGGCGATCGCCGAGGCACACGACGCCACCCCCGCGCAGGTCGCGCTCGCCTGGGTGCAGTCGCGCACCGCGGCGTGGGACCTGTCGGTGGTGCCGATCCCGGGCACCACCAAGCGGCACCGCCTGGAGGAGAACGTGCGCGCGGTCGACCTGGTGCTCACCGAGGCCGAACTGGCCGCGCTCGAGCCGATCGCCGGGCAGGTCACCGGGGCGCGCTACCCGGACATGACGGCGACCTTCAACGACCGCGACTGAACCCGGGCCGAGGCGCCCCGCCCGGCGCGGGGCGCCTCAGCCGCGTCGGCGTCCCTCGCGTGCCAGGCGCGCGACCACGTGCGCACGCAGCAGGTGCTCGAAACCCGAGGCCCGGATCCGGCGCTCCAGTGCGGAGATCGTCGTGTGCAGGTCGGTCGCCGCCGCGATCAGGTCCCAGTCGTTCGCGGCCAGACGGGAGAGCAGATGACCTCGGCGGACCTGCTGCGGCGACAGCAGGAACGTCTTGCAGTAGGCGAGCCGGCCGTCTTCGTGGGTAATGCGCTCGCCGATGTGGTTGTCCCCGTCCAGGCGGAACGAGGGGAGGAATCGGTCGAGTTCGTAGGGCCCGAGGCGATACACGCTTTGGCGGGTGTACGCCGGCTCGCCGGTGAGCCCGGACAGCATCAGCCGATGGAAGCGCCCCCACGCGTCGTGCTGCCCGGCCGCCTCGCGGCGCAGGTCCGTGATCGAGGACACCCGGTCGGCCTCGATCGCTGCGACGAAGTCGGGCACTGCGGTGACGAAGTTGGCGTAGTGGTAGAGGACTTCGCCGTACATGTCGGTCAGCAGCGTGGTGTGCAGGGCCCGATAGTCGGCCGGATGCGGTACCACGAACACGCTCGCGAGCGCGTCCGCGACATACAGCGCGACGCCGCATTGGTTCGGGTGGATCTCGAACACCTTGAGCGCGTCCGCCAGTCCGCTTACCCGGCACCCGCAGAACGCCTCCTCCATCCGCGGCGACAGGCCCTCGCGCACGGCCTTGTCGGTCCATTCCTCCCACGCGATCGAGGGGCCGCCGAAGTGCAGCGCGAGGTAGCCCTCCATCGCCAGGTGCATCGGCAGGAAGCGCAGCCGGTTGCCATCCACCCGGCGGGCCATCCGGCGCAGTGCCCGCCCGGGCACCCGGACCTTCGCCCGGGGCGGCGGCGCCGGCCGCTCCTGGAGCTGGGTGCCGAAGACCGCCGCGGGATCCTCGCCGAGGTCCCATGACGCGACGAAGGCGTGCGGGATGAAGGACCGGTAGAAGGTGCCGTCGCCGACGTCGACGATCGACGGGTCGCCGGCCCCGTAGGCGCGCTCGTCCAGGCGCAGGTCGGTCATCGGCGCGTCCCGGACCAGCGGAACCAGCCGGATCGCCCCCCACACCTGCGCGGGGCGCGCGGTCAGCCCGGTCAGCTCGAAGTCGCCGATCACGCCGTCACCTTCCCGATCGGAAAGCGGTCCCTGCGGGCCGCGAGATATCCGCGCAATTCAGCGAATCCGGTCCGCCCCTCGGCGAATCGGGCCAACTCGATCAGCGCCGGTACGTCCTCCGCGTCGCGCACCCCCACCGTCGGCACGCTCGCGGACAACCGCTTCACGTCGAAGCCGTCCGCGTCGTACACCGGATTCAGGTGCACCACGGTGGTCGCCCCGTCCGGATCCAGCCGTTCGCGCCACACCCGCAGCACTTCGGCGGCCAGCCCCGGCGGGCTGTTGTCCCACCCGTCCGACACCACGACCAGCCGGTCGGGGGCCAGTTCGAGCGCGTCGATCAGCCGCTCGCCCAGCGGCGTGGGTCCGCTCGGCCGGACCAGGAGCGGATCGTGCAGCCCCGAGGTCCACAGGCCGGTGAACTCCCGGGCGAGCGCCTTCAGCAGGTAGCGGCAGGCCAGCGCGACGGCCAGCGGTCGCTGCCGCTTCACCACCGACCCGTACGAGGAGAAGCTGTCGTCGAGCACCGCGACGACCCGCCCCCACGACCCCGCGGCGTTCCCCGCCGCGCGGCCTGCGGCGACGGTCAACGCGTGCCGCAGCTCGTCATAGCGGGACGTGCGCTCGGCCCGGGACAGCGACAGGACGTACGACGCGAGCCGGGTCAGCGGCATCTCGGCGAGCTCCGCCTTGACCGACCCGACCTTGGCCCGCTCGCCGGCGCCCTGCAACCGCAGCCGCTCCAGGCGGGTCAGCTGCGGGGCGATCTTCGCCAGGAACGTCGCGCGGTCGATGCCGTGCTTCGAGGCGAGCCCCTCGGCGACCGTGTACGGCAACTTGTACAGCGCGGTCGCGGCGTAGTGCGCCTGCCGCCAGTTCTCGTACAGCGGCGTGGTGAAGACCGGCACCTTGCGCAGGGCGGTGAACAGGAACGCCCCGGTCTCCCCGGGGATTGCCAGGTGCGCGTGCCGCATCGTGGCCTTCACCCCGGTCCGGTACTTCACCGCGTCGAAGACCGGATCGCGGCGCTGCGCGGTCCAATCCCGCATGATCGCCCGGGTGCGCCGGTTGTTGACGCCCCGTCGGGCCAGCTCGCGAAAGAGCTTGTAGACCCGCTGAGGGGCCATCAGTTCAAGCCGGCGCGCGATCAGTTCGCCCTCGCGGCGGCGCTCCTGGGGAGTCAGGTCGCGGCTGTTCTCCAGCAGATTCCGAATGAGGAGGGCCGCGTTGAAGTCGTTGATGTCCAGCGCGAGTGTCGCGGCGTACAGCTCGCGGTAGTTGCCGAGCACGTACTCGTGCAAGAACTCGACCGACAGCCGTTGCGTCTCCGCGTCGTCGCGGAACTCGCGCTGCCCGGTGGAGGTCACCGCCGCGTTGACGAACATCACCACGTCCTCGCACGCGGCCAACTCCCGGCGATCCACCACGCGTCCCCTCGGCCGAGCAAAGCGGAAGCCGGCCGGGGAATGGAGGCGCGAGCAGCGAAGTGACGCTTAAGAGGCGATTCCGAAAGTCGCAGCCGAAGTCCCGCGGCCGGCACCCCGAGTCTAGGCCCGGGCCGATTGCGAAGGCGCGGATATTACGGGTGAGGCCCCGATCCGCGAACGGATCGGGGCCTCATTCGTACTACGTGCCGATCAGGCGTCGCCGCCGACCGTGCCCACTCCGGCCGCCTTGACGTCCAGGAGTTCGTACTTCTCGATCGCCTTCGTCACGATCCCCGGCTCGATCTCGCCGCGGCGAGCCAGCTCGGACAGCACACCCACCACGACGGACTCGGTGTCCACGTGGAAGAAGCGCCGCGCCGCGCCACGCGTGTCCGCGAAGCCGAAGCCGTCGGTGCCCAGCGACGCGAAGTCGGCCGGGACCCAGCGCGAGATCTGGTCCGGGACGGCCCGCATCCAGTCGCTGACCGCCACCACCGGGCCGGGCCGGCCGTCGAGTACTCGGGTCACGTACGGGATGTGCGGCTCGGCCTCGGGGTGGAGCAGGTTGTGCTCCTCCGCCGCGACCGCGTCGCGCCGCAGCTCGTTCCAGGACGTGGCCGACCACACGTCGGCGACCACGTTCCAGTCCTCGGCGAGCAGTCTCTGCGCTTCCAGCGCCCACGGCATACCGACACCGGAGGCGAGGATCTGGGCACGCAGCGCGCCCTCCTTGGCGGGACCGTCCTGGTAGAGGTACAGACCCTTGAGGATGCCGTCCACGTCGACGTTCGCGGGCTCCGCCGGCTGCGCGATGGGCTCGTTGTAGACCGTCATGTAGTAGAAGATGTCCTCGGCGTCCGGACCGTACATCCGGCGCAGACCGTCCTTGACGATGTGCGCGATCTCGTACGAGAACGCCGGGTCGTACGCCACACAGGCCGGGTTGGTCGAGGCCAGCAGCTGCGAGTGCCCGTCCGCGTGCTGGGTGCCCTCGCCGGTCAGCGTGGTGCGACCGGCCGTGGCGCCGAGCACGAAGCCGCGGCTGAGCTGGTCGGCCATCTGCCAGAACTGGTCGCCAGTGCGCTGGAACCCGAACATCGAGTAGAAGACGTACACGGGGATCATCTGCTCGCCGTGCGTCGAGTACGTCGAGCCCGCGGCGATCAGCGACGCCACACAACCGGCCTCGGAGATGCCGTCGTGCAACATCTGGCCCTGCGCCGACTCCTTGTACGACAGGAGCAGCTCACGGTCGACCGAGTCGTAGGTCTGCCCGTGCGGGTTGTAGACCTTCGCGGTCGGGAACATCGCATCCATGCCGAAGGTGCGGTACTCGTCCGGCGCGATCGGCACGAAACGCTTGCCGATCTCGGAGTCGCGCATCAGGTCCTTGAGCAGGCGCACGAACGCCTGCGTCGTGGCGACCGGCTGCTTCGAGCCCTTCTTCAGCACGCTGTAGACCGGGTCGCCGGGCAGCTTGAGCGGCTTGGAGCGGTCCAGCCGCTGCGGCAGCGAACCACCGAGCGCGGCGCGCCGCTCGCGCATGTACTCCATCTCCTCGGACTTCTCACCGGGGTGGAAGTACGGGGGAACGTCGCCTTCGAGCTGCTCGTCCGAGATCGGCAGGTAGAGCCGGTCGCGGAACGCCTTCAGGTCCGACTTGGTGAGCTTCTTCATCTGGTGCGTGGCGTTGCGCGACTCGAAGTTCGGGCCGAGCGTCCACCCCTTCACCGTCTGCGCCAGGATCACCGTCGGCTGGCCGACGTGCTCACGCGCCGACTTGAAGGCCGCGTAGACCTTGCGGTAGTCGTGCCCGCCGCGACCGAGCTTTTGGATGTCCTCGTCGGACAGATCCGCCACCATCCGGCGAAGCCGCGCGTCGTCGCCGAAGAAGTGCTCGCGCACGTAGGAGCCGGACTCCACCGCGTAGGTCTGGAACTGGCCGTCGGGCGTCGTGTTCATCTTGTTCACGAGCGCGCCGTCGGTGTCCTGGGCCAGCAGCGGGTCCCAGTCGCGACCCCAGACGACCTTGATCACGTTCCAGCCGGCGCCGCGGAAGTACGACTCCAGCTCCTGCATGATCTTGCCGTTGCCGCGCACCGGACCGTCGAGCCGTTGCAGATTGCAGTTGATCACGAAGGTGAGGTTGTCCAGCTCCTCACGGGCGGCCAGGCCGATGTTGCCCAACGACTCCGGCTCGTCCATCTCGCCGTCGCCGAGGAAGGCCCAGACGTGGCTGCGCGAGGTGTCCTTGATGTTGCGGTTGTGCAGGTACCGGTTGAACCGGGCCTGGTAGATCGCCCCGAGCGGGCCCAGGCCCATCGAGACGGTCGGGAACTCCCAGAAGTCCGGCATCATCCGCGGGTGCGGGTAGCTGGGCAGCCCGTTCGGGGCGGCCGACTTCTCCTGGCGGAATCCGTCGAGCTGCGCCTGGCTGAGACGTCCTTCCAGGAAGGCACGTGCGTAGATGCCCGGGGACGCGTGTCCCTGGAAGTAGATCTGGTCGCCCGATTCCCCGTGGTCCTTGCCGCGGAAGAAGTGGTTGAAGCCGACCTCGTACAGGCTCGCCGAGGACGCGTAGGTGGCGATGTGACCGCCGACCCCGAGCCCCGGGCGGTTCGCCCGCGACACCATGATCGCGGCGTTCCACCGGACGAACGCACGGATGCGCCGCTCGATGTTCTCGTCGCCGGGGAACCAGGGCTCGCTCTCCGGGGGAATCGTGTTGATGTAGTCCGTGCTGCGCAGAGCCGGCACGCCGACCTGTCGTTCACGGGCCCGTTCGAGCAGCTTGAGCATGATGTAGCGGGCTCGCTGGCGGCCCTGCTCGTTGATGACTGCGTCCAGCGACTCCAGCCATTCCCCGGTCTCGTTCGGATCGATGTCGGGGAGCTGGCTCGGGAGGCCGTCGCTGATGATCGAGAAGCGCTCTCGTCCGGAAGCCACGCTGTTCCTTCGCCTTATCGGTAGATGGGGACCCTCCCCGCGAGAGCGGGGTCGACCACCCTGAGCGGTGTCGCGCCGTCCCCATCGTGGTACCCGGACGTTGGATCCGTCATCTCTACCGACCGGTAATGGACCGGCGGGGTTGCCCGCCTGCATCACATTCACCGATCCCGATCCGTGTTCGGTTACCGCGAAAGGAGCGGAGCTGCCCTGATCGTCCGGCTGTCGCCGGACGCTCCACGCGGCGGTTCGCGATTGCGGGGTGATGCAACCGTGAACCTCCAAGACCTTACGCCGACTGTCTTACGCACAGCGCACTGGCGTAGTTCCCTGGGAGGGTGTGAGTGGTTTCGCACCCGTACGGGGCGGACGCGGTGATCGAGTGTCCCGGCGGTGCCGATCCGGCCGCCGGACGGCCCCGGCGGACCCGGTGAGTTTTCGTCTGTCACGCTGGACCCTCGAATACGTTGCGTGATCCACACCTGGTCGGGGTAGCTTGCGGACAGGACGTGGTGTGGCGTTTGCGCGAGTACGTGACCTGGGTACTTGCGCGAACAGCCTGGCGCGTGTGGACTTACGCGCGTGAGCCCCGAAGCGTTGTGGGGCCGGACAAGGGAGGTTAATTCGTGAGCGCGACCGCGGACCACGCGGAAGAGCGGGCCAATTCGGCCGTTCGACTTGGGTTCCAGCCCGGACAGGTGGTCCAGGAGCTCGGTTACGACGACGACGTGGACGAGGAGCTGCGCGAGGAGATCGCGGAACTCACCGGCAACGAACTCGTCGATGAGGACTACGAGGAAGACGTTGCCGACGTCGTCCTGCTGTGGTTCCGCGAGGATGACGGCGACCTCGTCGACACCCTCGTGGATGCCCTCGCCACGCTCACGGATGGCGGCCATATCTGGCTGCTGACCCCGAAGACCGGCCGGGACGGATATGTAGAACCCTCGGATATCGGTGAGGCCGCGCCGACGGCGGGATTGGCCCGCACGACGAGCTTCGGCGCCGTCAAGGATTGGTCGGCGACCCGTCTGGTGTCGCCCAAGGCGGTGCGCAGCGGCAAGAAGTAAACCGATGCCACTGCGGTAAGCAGACGAATGCGAGACCCCGGACGGTGACTCAGGTCACCGGTCGGGGTCTTGCTGTTTTGCGTATGGGGTTGGGTGCGGGCCGGGGCGCGAGTGGAGCGTGCCGGGCCGGGGTGTCGGGGATGGTCAGGGGCGGGGGCGGGTCAGGGCGGGGAGGAGGGCGGATATCCGGCCGACGCTGCCCAGGGCGGTGGCGGTCAGGCGTAGGGCCGGGCCGCCGGGGAGGCCGGGGACGTGGTCGAGGAGGGGGGCCAGGGCGAGCAGGCCGGGGAGGTTGTGCGGCTTGAGGTCGCGTCGGGCCAGTAGGGCGGGGACGGCGCGGCGGCCGGCGGAGGCGTCCAGGAGCAGGGCGGCGGAGCGGGCCTCGACGGCGGGCAGGCCGGGTCGGCCGGGCGGGAGCGGGAAGACCTCCCAGCCGATGCCGTCGGCGCCGGGCGCGGCGAAGCCCCAGCCGCCGCCGGGTATGGCCAGCCCGGTTCGGGTCCGGACGCCGTGTCGGGCGGCGAGCGCGCCGGTGATGTCGGCCAGGGCCAGCACGCCGGCGTCGAGCAGTGCGGCGGGTGGTTCGCCGGCGCCGCACGGGGTCAGGTCGAGGGCGTGCACGGCCAGTTCGTAGGCGATCGCGGCGAGCTGGGTGAGCAGTGGGACCGGGCCGACCTGGGAGCCGGTGCGGGCCAGGGCCAGGGTCGGGTTTTGGGCGGTCGCGTCGAAGGCGGCGGCCAGCCGGGTCCGGCCGTCGTCGAGGGCGGCGAGCAACTCCGCGGACGTGGCGTCGCGATGCGCGTCGACCAGGCGGGCGTTGACATCGTCCTGGTGCATCGGGGCGGCGTCGGGGGCGCATCGGCCGGTTGCCTCGGCGAGCAGGCGGTCCAGGAGTGGGGCCTCGGGCCAGGACGCGAGGTGGGCGATCACGGCGCGGCCGTCCCAGCCGGGTAGGCGGGAGGGTGCGTCCGGGTCGACTCGGGCGGCCAGGTCGCGGAAGGCGTCCCAGGCGGTGAGGGCCCGTGCGCGTTGCGTCGGGGTGGGCATGGAGGCGGTGCCCCATGGGCCGCTCACGATCTCGATCGAGGACATGTCCGCATACTGCCCGCTGGGTCGGGGTGCGAACGCTGGGGCCCTCGGGTTGGGGGCCGGGTTGGCCTCAAGCGCCGGCCGGGCTACTTGGCCTCAGGCGCCGGCCGGGCTGGGTTGGCCTCAAGCGCCGGCCGGGCTACTTGGCCTCAGGCGCCGGCCCGGCTGGGTTGGCCTCAGGCGCCGGCCGGGCTGGTTGGCCTCAAGTGCCGGTCGGGCTTCGGGCCGGCTGTTGGGTGGGGCGGTCGGGACGAGGGGTTTTTGGGGGCACGGCTAGGCTCGCCGATGAGAGGCGGACGTCGCCCGGGACAAGGAGATCGCATCATGGCCGTCGAGATCGGCAGCAAGGCCCCCGAGTTCGAGCTCAAGAACCAGCACGGTGAGGTCGTTCGGCTGGCGGACTTCCGTGGTGAGAAGAACGTTCTGCTGGTCTTTTATCCGTTCGCGTTCACCGGTGTGTGCACCGGTGAGCTGTGTGCGCTGCGCGACGACCTGCCCAACTACCAGAACGACGACGTGCAGGTCCTGGCTGTGTCCTGCGACGCGCCGTTCTCGCTGCGCGTGTTCGCCGAGCAGGAGGGCTACGAGTACCCGCTGCTCTCGGACTTCTGGCCGCACGGCGGGGTCGCGCAGGCGTACGGCGTCTTCGCCGAGGACAAGGGTTGCGCCGTGCGGGCGACCTTCGTCATCGACAAGGAGGGCGTGATCAAGTGGAGCGTGGTCAACGCCATCCCGGACGCGCGGGACGAGGCGGAGTACCTGAAGGCGCTCGCGAGCGTCTGATCCGGTGCGCGGTCGGGGGTTCTCCGGGTGGTTCGGGCGTAGGTCGGGCCGGGCCGGGGTACCCATGCCGCGGCGAGACTCCCGCCGGTCAGGAACTCCTGACTAGGATCGGCGCGTTGTCACGTATGTAGGCGAAAATTCCGGGGCACCAGTTGCTCCATGAACCTTTGGAGGACTCGTGGGCGTCAGCCTGAGCAAGGGCGGCAACGTCTCGCTCTCGAAGGAGGCTCCGGGCCTCACTGCTGTTCTGGTCGGCCTGGGCTGGGATGTGCGTACGACCACCGGCACGGACTTCGACCTCGACGCGAGCGCGATCCTGCTCAACGGAAGTGGTCAGGCGCCGTCGGACGGGCACTTCGTCTTCTTCAACAACCTCAAGAGCCCCGACGGCTCCGTCGAGCACACCGGTGACAACACCACCGGTGAGGGCGAGGGAGACGACGAGGCGATCAAGGTCAACCTGGCGGGTGTTCCGGCGGATGTCGAGCGGATCGCCTTCCCGGTCTCGATCTACGACGCCGAGACGCGCCAGCAGAGCTTCGGCCAGGTCCGCAACGCGTTCATTCGCATCGTGAACCAGGCCGACAACAAGGAGCTCGCCCGGTACGACCTCACCGAGGACGCGTCCACGGAGACCGCGATGGTCTTCGGCGAGCTGTACCGCAACGGCGCGGAGTGGAAGTTCCGCGCGGTCGGCCAGGGCTACGCCTCGGGCCTGCGCGGTATCGCCAAGGACTTCGGAGTCAACGTCTGATAGCGCGAGACATCACGAACGCCCGCCGACCGCATCCGCGG